>CAZBNQ010000006.1:0-24336 GCA_964493035.1 uncultured Hyphomicrobiales bacterium
AGCTCAATAATAATATTAATGATAATCTCATTATACCTTGTTTAATTTTTACAAAATTAATCAATTTCCAGCAAATCGAATAATTAAGGCACTAAATAATACTGTTTATAAGTAATATTGAATCGATAAAATCCTTTGCATTTTCCAGCTTTAACTGAGTAGCCGAATCGCTTTTAGCATTATCCGGATCTGGATGAGTCTCGAAAAATATACCATCAATGCCTACAGCAGTAGCGCCTAGAGCCAGCTTTTTGATATAATCCCTATATCCTCCTGATTGAGCACCTATTGATGGCTGCTGCACAGAATGTGTTGCATCATAAATAACAGGATATCCAAATTCCCTCATTCTGATCAATGATCTAAAATCAACAATCAAATCGTGGTAACCAAAGAAAGTGCCTCTTTCGGTGAGCCATACGTCTTGATTGCCTTTAGAAACTACTTTTTCAGCAGCTTTTTTCATATCATCTGGCGCCATAAACTGACCTTTTTTGATATTGACTGGCAAATTTGTTTCGGCTGCTGCAAAAAGCAGATCAGATTGGCGAGCCAAAAATGCAGGTATTTGCAATACATCAACATATTTCGATGCCAACTTTACATCTTCTACACTGTGTATATCTGTTAATACTCTCACTTCATATTCTTTTCTTAGATCGTCGAGCCAGCTAAGCGCTAATTCATCTCCTACACCCGTAAATGAATCATAACTTGTTCTATTTGCTTTTTTATATGATGATTTGAAATAGAAGTCTATATCATATTTTGATACTACTCTAAGCAGATACTCTAGTGTCTCAACCAGCATTTCTTTGGATTCAGCTACGCATGGTCCGGCTATTAGCTTAAATCTATTACTCATAAATAAACTTTTTATGTTAACAATAAACCTACAAAATACTATTTTTTTACAATTTCTATTATAAGAATTTTTCAGTTATTTCAAATTATTGTAATTTGAATTAATAATAATTTTACAATTTTGAGGTAATATGAGTACACTTGATACCGGAATAAACAAACACGAATATTCGACACTATTGAAGTGGTTTGTTTTAATTCTTGTCAGTATTGTTATCGGAACTAATTATTATGTTTACGATGCAATGAGTTCCATCAAGGCATGGATGCAGCATGATTTGGGTTTTAGCAACCAAGATTATGGTTTTTTGATTTCTTTCTATTCATTTCCTAATACTTTTCTTTTAATGTCTATTGTCGGTGGGATAATATTAGACAAATGGGGTATCAGAAAAACTGGCTTACTATTTGTCCTCCTTTGTGTATTAGGCAGTTTGATTACAGCTTATGGATCAAGCGGATATTTCCGGAGTGGTGGTTTAGGCTATGGATTTATGGGGTCATTCCTCAATCAATTTTCTCCCGAACTAAAAACTCTTATGATTGGAAGACTATTATTTGGTCTGGGTGCAGAAACCAGTATCGTTGTAATCAACAAAATTATGGTTAAATGGTTTAAAGGTAAAGAACTTGCTTTGGCATTTGCAGTCAACATTGCAATAGCTCGTATTGGAACTTTGCTTGCTCTCACCCTTTCTCCGGTATTATCCGGCGAAAATGGAGCAAACTGGGGCAATGCATTATGGATAGCTGCTATACTAATGTCGATCGGGCTTTTAGCTTTCATTATTTATATGATGTATGATATTAAATATACTCCTAAAAATGATGCTTCAGCAAAACTAGCTGCAGATGAAATATTCAAAGTATCTGATATAGTAAACTTACTAAAGAATAAATCATTTTTATATGTTTGTGCATTGTGTGTTACATTCTATTCTGCAGTATTTCCATTCCAAAATTATTGTCCTGATCTTCTCCATAATAAATATGGTGTCGATATCGATATGAGTGGAATGCTTAGCGGATTGATTGTTACTGGTACAATATTTTTTACTCCGCTTTTTGGATTTATTGTGGATAGAGTCGGTAAGCGTGCATCAATTATGTTTATTGGAGCTGCTCTACTAACAGTATCACATTTAATTCTCGGACTTACAAGCATCACTCCTTATGTGTCTTTAATTTTATTAGGAGTTGCATTTTCATTAGTTCCTGCTGCTATGTGGCCATCAGTTGCATTAATTGTAGAAGACAAATATCTGGGTACTGCATATGGTGTTATGGCATCGATACAAAACTTAGGTTTGTGGGGATTCCCAATCCTCGCAGGTGCAATATTAGACACCACTAATCCTGCCGGGGCTACTCAATTGGATTATACTTGGACAATGGTTATGTTTTCTAGCCTTGGTCTGTTCGGATTTTTATTTGCATCACTTTTAAAATTAAATGAAAAAGGTCCAAACACACATAATTTAGAAAAAGTATAGCAAATTTAATATTTATTTATTTTTGTATTTTTAAGGGCTTAACTTACCATGAGTTTAAGCCCTTAGCTTTTTAAATAAATTAAAATAAATAGTTAATTTTGTCGTATTGATTATAATTATTAGTTGCATTTACAGGCATTTGAAACTTATCCCTAAATAATTGTTGTTTGAAATTTATTTTTTATTTATCTTTGCCTGATAATAATAAGGTAGATAGCTATTTATTGACAAAGTATAAGCTGCTAAAGTTGTATTTCAATTTTAGATTTGATTTTATGGTCAAGGTGATGAATCGCAAACAGATATGAAAATAGCTAAAACAAAGAAAAGAATAATTTAATAATAAAAGTAAAGAAAGAACCATGGCATCATTAAAACTTAAAAAAGCTGCAGCTCTTGCTCTAAAAGAAAATATGGGTGTAACCGAAGATGAGACTTTATTAGTCTTGACCGATGAGCCAATGCGCGAAATTGGTGAAGCATTTTTTGAAGCTGGTCAGGGTATTGCCCGTGAATGTTTGTATTGCGAAATCACTCCAAGACAAGCTAATGGACAAGAACCACCCGAACCAATTGCTGAATTGATGAAGGCAGTTGATGTTGTTATTGCACCTACATCTCGCTCTCTTACTCACACAAATGCGCGCCGCGAAGCTTCAAAACAAGGTGTTCGCATTGGTACTATGCCGGGTATTAATCAAGAATCTTTGATTCGTTGCTTATCAGCAGACTACGAAGAAATTATTCAAACTAATGAAAGATTGACTACTATCCTAAAAAATACCAGTGAAATCAGAGTTACTACTAAATTAGGTACCAACTTGACTATGCAAATTCGTGGTAGACGTATTCTATCAAGTACAGGTGTGCTCAGAACTATCGGCGAAAGTGGAAATATACCTTCTGGCGAAGTTTATTGCGCTCCTCACGAAGGCAAAACTAACGGCGTTGTTGTTTTCGATGGCTCTATTGCTGGTATTGGTATGCTCGATGGTCCGGTGACTGTCGAAATTAATGATGGCTTTGCTGAAGTATTTACCGGCAAATCTACTCAAGCTAAAGTTTTCGAAAAAATGCTCCAAGATGTGGGTAAATATGCTCGCGCTGTTGCTGAATTTGGTATTGGTACTAATCCTAAAGCTAGGGTTTCTGGCGATATTTTGGAAGACGAAAAAGTGCTTGGTACTATTCACGTTGCATTTGGTAATAACCTATCAATGGGTGGTAAAATCAACGTTCCTATTCATCTTGATGGTATCGTTACCAAACCAACTGTTTATGCAGATGACGAAAAAATTATCGCTGCTGGCAAATTAGTTTTAGACTAAAATTTTCAATTATTTGAAATTCAAGGCTGAGTCTTTATTGATTCAGCCTTATTTTTTTCTTAAAATAATCGATGCTTCCAAACTAAATAGCTGCTTTACTAATGGCAGCCATGCTAATGCAGTTAGCTTTATTGCCGGTAGTCCAAACTTCATCTTAAATACCGGCCTTAGCAAATAATAATCCTGATAAAACAGTTCATATCCTGTCTGACTTGCAGCTTTAAGTAATTTCTTTGCAGATAGTCTAATCTCCTTCAATCTTATTACTTCCCCTTGGTCATTCTCTCTGCCCGATTTAATTAATTTCTTAAATATTCCTTTAGGTAATAGATGAAGATATGGAAGCTTAGTTATAAAATTTCCGGCTAAAGTATGTTGATGACCACCATAAGGCGAAAAATATGGAGGAAAAGTCAAATACAAAAATCCATTGGGTTTGATAATCTTTTTAATATTTTCTAAAGCAAGCACAGTATCATCCAAATGCTCGATAACATCTCTAAGAATAACAAGGTCAAATGTATTAAGCCATTCTTTTGCAGGTGGATCGCTAATAATATTATGATATAAATATTCAATATCAAGATTTGCAAAATTTGCAATTTTTTTGCCCATTTCAAGTCTATTTTCTGCTATATCAGTGCCTAAAGCCTTGCTAGCACCAGATTCAAAAAATGCCTGCAAAGCTCCACCTTCTGCAGATCCAATTTCACAAACCGAATATCCGGGTTTGAATGCACCAATTTTTGATAAATATGGTACTAAAACATCTCTACCAAGTCTATATTGATAACCCCAATAATATTTATATGCTTCCGGTATATCCGATTTTTTGACAATATCTTCTATATTCATTTATTTATCTAATTTGTTTTTCAAAATAAAATATTTTTGGTATTTTTCCATTTAAGATAATTAAATTACGAAATTTACTTTTCAAAGTAAAAGATTAACGAAAATTGAGAAAAAAAATTACGAGTATAAAATGAAAATTGCATATTTATCGACTTTTTACCCATTCAGAGGCGGAATAGCTCAATTTAATGCTGCATTATACAGAGTATTTGAAAAAGATCACGACATAAAAGCATATACTTTTTTCAGACAATATCCTGAAATGCTATTCCCAGGGCAAACTCAATTTGTCATTGATGGCGACACTGCCGATAGAGTGCCTTCCGAACGCATCCTCGATAGTATTAATCCATTAGGATACTATAGAGCTGCAAAAAAAATCAAATCATTTAAGCCTGAGTTGCTTATCACTAAGTTTTGGATGCCATTCTTTGCTCCTTCTTTAGGTACTGTAGCAAAACAACTCAAATCCGATACTATCAACATATCGATACTCGATAATGTAATGCCTCATGAAAAGCGCCCAGGCGATCTGAAACTTACTAAATTTTTCCTCAATCAAAACCATGGTTTTATTGTGATGAGCGAGGCAGTCAAAGAAGATTTACTTAAATTTATCCCTGATGCTAAAGTGGAATTTCATACTCATCCTCTTTATAATCATTTTGGAGAATCTATTCCGGTCAATCAGGCTCGTGATATACTAAATATTCCTTTCGATAAAAAAGTAATTCTATTCTTTGGATTTATTCGATCGTATAAGGGCTTAGATGTATTGATAGAAGCTTTTAAGGATTTGCCCGAAGATTACTATTTGGTTATTGCTGGCGAAGTTTATGGCTCTTTTAAAGAATATCAGAATCTTATAGATAAATATAATTTGCACGATAGAGTAGGCACTCATATTAGGTATATTAGCGATAGTGAAGTTCCTAAATTCTTTTCTGCTGCTGATGTATGTGTTCTACCATACAAAACTGCAACTCAAAGTGGTATAGTTGGAATCTCTTACCATTTCAACCTTCCGGTTATAGTTACAGATGTTGGAGGACTTAAAGAAATGATCGAACCACATAATACCGGAATAATTGTACCTGAATCAAATAACGAAAAAATTCGCGATGCAATATTAAACTATTTCAACGCGAATCTTCGAGAAAACCTGACAAATAATATTGTCAAATATAAAGAAATGGCTTCATGGGAAAGTATGGCAAAGACAATTATCAATCTCTACCATAAATTGCTATAATTATTCAATACTGTTAATTATAGCAATACCACTGCTGGTTCCAATTCTATCAGCACCGGCATCAACCAATTCTTTTGCAAATTCATAAGTTTTGATGCCACCTGAAGCTTTTATCCTTGTTTCAGGATTGCAATATTGTCTCATCAATTTTATATCTTCTATGCTTGCTCCGGCTGTCGAAAATCCGGTCGAAGTTTTAATAAAATCTGCTCCTGCATTGCTTACTGCTTTACAAACAATTTTCTTTTCTTCTTGATTAAGAAGACAAGTTTCAACAATTACCTTAAGCAAAGCATTCTCATTATGGCATATATTAGCTAAAGCTCTTATTTCGCTTTCAACAAATGAATAATTAGCATTTTTCATTGCGGCAATATTGATCACCATGTCGATTTCCTTTGCACCATCTTTTATTGCTGCAATTGTTTCGGCTTCTTTTATACTTTGCAAATGTGCACCTATTGGAAATCCTACAACAGTGCATACCAACGAATCAGATCCTTTAAGTATATCAAATGCCTGACTAACATAGTATGGCAAAACACATACAGAAGCAAACTTATATTCAATAGCTTCATTACATAGTTTTGTGATTACACTTGAATCTGTATCAGGTTTTAATACAGTATGATCAATCTTACGAGCAAATTCTAATTTCATCTTATTCTTCCGTCAATTTTGATAATTTTAAAGTAAAACTAATTTCGGTTCCTGTGTCTGGTGTAGATTTAATATTTATTTTACCATTATTAAGTTCTACAAATGCTTTAACCAAAAACAAACCAATTCCACTTCCCTTTTCGCTTTCTGTGCCTACTCTTGTATTGACAGACTTACCTTCATAAACAGTCTTAAGTATTTCTTGTGGAATTCCTATTCCTGTATCTGAGATAAAAATTCTTAAAAAGTCGTTTTCAACAACAGTTGAGATAGTAATTTTGCCTCCGCGCGGAGTAAATTTTAAAGCGTTCGAAAGTAAATTCCTTGTTATTGTAGCTACCATATTGTAGTCAGCATAAACCATTAAATTTTGATGTTCCAAATATTCTATATGAATTTCTTTATTTAGAGCACTTAGGGATACTAAATCGATTGAGCTCTGCAAAATATCTTCAATTTCAAAATCAGTAAACTTAGGTTTAAAATCTTCGTATTGAGATTTTGCCCAATCGAGTAAGTTTTCCAATAATTTCAGAGCTTGTTCTGACGAAGAGTACATATTTTTTGCGAAACTAACCATTTCTTCTAAAGTCAAATTATTTGTTTCAGTAAGAATTAGGTCAGAAAGCATCATAATAGCACCAATAGGATTTTTCAGGTCATGACTAATGATAGAAATAATCCTATTTCTTTGAGTGACCAGAGCTTGTAGTTGCTCGTTCTGCTTTTGAATTAATTTTTTGGAATTGACCAATCCGAGAATATTATTAATTCTTACTAAAACTTCTTCAGATTTAAATGGCTTTGTGATATAATCAGATGCACCAAGATGAAATCCACGAATAATATCAGTAGAATCATCTTTTGCAGTAATAAATATAATAGGAATATCAGCAGTCAAAGAATTTTCTTTAAGCAACTGACATACTTCAAAACCATCAATATCCGGCATCATAATATCCAGTAAAATCAGATCTGGACGTTTTATTTCAGTATTAGCAATAGCTTTATGCCCATTATTGGCAATAGCTACTCTATAATCGTTTTCAATAAGAATATTACTAATAATCTTCAGATTATTAGGATTGTCATCGACAATCATAATTAATGGTTTTTCCATATCAATTGCCATTTACATAATTTTCTATTTTAGATTTAACTTGTTGCATATACCACTGAGGAGTACTAGTAGCCCCTGTAATACCAATTTTTTCAAATTGATGAACAAAATCAAGTTCCAAATCTTCGATATCTTCGATAAATATAGTGTTATCATTTGCAAGTTTGCAAATTTGATAAAGACTCTTGCCATTAGAGGAATTTTTGCCGGCAACAAAGACAATAAGATCATGCGTTTTAGAAAATTCAATCAAAGAATCTTCTCTTTTATACACAAATCTGCAAAGAGAATTTTTAGAAATAAAAATATCGCCGATATCATCAGAGCCTTTAATTTCTTTGAATTTTTCTGTCATAGCATTTTCTATAGCAAAAAAAGTAGGCTTATCCATAGTTGTTTGAGAAACAAGAAATGTCTTTTTATTAAAATCAACCATGCTCATAGCATCATCGGCAGATTTTATAACAATACATTCATCGTTGCATACACCTCTTATGCCAATTACCTCTGCATGCTCTCTTTTGCCAAAGATCACAATCTGCCAGCCATTTTCATAAAATTTGTTAACAGTTTTTTGTAGATTTCTAACCAAAGGACAAGTAGCATCGACCAATTCAATACCCAAATCGGCAGCTTGTTTATAAGTGGAAGGCGGCTCGCCATGAGCTCTTATAATCACTCTGGAATTTTTTGAATCGATACCATTCAGATCTACATGATTAATAGTAGTCAAGCCTTTTTCTTCTAGTCTTTTTTGTTCATGCGGATTATGGATGATTTGCCCTAAAACATATACATTTTTATCCGATTCGTTTGTTAATGTTTCTTCCACTTTATCAATAGTCTGAACCACACCCCAGCAGAATCCTGCAGAGTCATCTATATTAATAACCATTATAAACTCCGAAAGGTTTAAAAAACAAAGTGACGAAAAAGATGATTATAGATTGAAACAAAAAAGCCGGCATAAAACCGGCTTTTATAAAAGAGTTCGAAAAATTAGTTAGATTCTTCGTCTTCGTTAGTTTTACCTTTAGTGTATTGATTAATATCCTTTGAAGAAAGTCTTTTACCGCCGATAAAGCGTTTGTTGTAATAAGTACTTTCTAATGAGGATACAGTAACACCATAGCGAGAGCTTGCGTGAGCAAACAAATTATCGCCAAGGTAAATACCAACATGAGATGGGAATCTACGAGAATAAGTATGGAAGAACACCAAATCGCCAAATTGGAGATTATTACGTTTAATTTTTTGCCCTACTTGGAATTGTTCGCGAGCTGTGCGAGGCAAACCAATCGAGGCTACTTCTGTAAATACTCTTTGAGTCCATGCAGAGCAGTCAATTGCTCTGTCAGAAGTTCCACCGAATCTGTAAGGGGTTCCGAGCCAATCCATTATACGGTCCATAATATCCTTTTTCTTCAATCCACCGATTGTGGTTTCTGCATCATCATCAACGTATTGAAGCCAAAGTGTACGGAATGTTTCGATATCAACGGTGACGTCGTCTTCACTTTCCAATTCTGCTAAATCTTCACCACTATCGCCAATAATACCGTCTGTCAAAGTTTCGCTTTGCTCTAAGGAGGCTATATTGACGTTTTCGTCTTCATTTTCTTCCGAAGGGTCAATTCCGGCTAATTGAGATACTTCTTGTGAGGAAGTTCTAATTATTTCTATTGCTTGTGCGCGAGTAACTTTTGGATTGTATTTTCTTCCGCTACTCTTCCGACGTTTGCGAGCATCCAGATCGCTGATGCTTGTGATGATTAATACCGGGATTAGTATTAATATCAGCACTGTTTTAATTCTTAAATATTCTTTTAATCTCATCCAATTTCCCTTATTGGTAATAAAATACTACATTTTTTGTTCTTTTTTGCCGTTTTGGCATCAGTTTTGTTCTTTTTTTTGTGTTTTTGAGCTTTTTTTGCTGTTTTGCTTTATTAAAGCTCCCTTTTTTTCGTCCTTTATTTTATTCTATTTTACTTTTAAAACAAACATGTGTAATTTTTTACACATTAGACTTTTACAATTAAGTGAAATTTGAAAAAAATAAAAAATTTATTTTTCAACATTAATATATTTTAATTCTTTGTTAATTATTTAAGTTCACATAATTAAACATATAATGAATTTTTATGAAAATCTTATGCAAATTTCTTTAGTTCAGTTTTGCCCCGTTTTAGCGGATATTAATTATAATTCTAAACGAATTTTCGAATTTATTGAAAATATTCAATCTGAAATCATAGTTTTTCCGGAGCTGGCTTTTTCCGGTTATTTCTTTACTGATAAAGTAGAGCTAAAGCATTATGCTTTTACTAAAGATCACCCTATCCTGCAAAAGCTTCAAGAATATGCTTCAAAACTCAATAAAATTATTGTCGCTGGATTTGCTGAATTAGATGCAGGTTTGATTTATAATTCTGCTATTGCTGTATTTCCTGATCATACTTATTCAAAAATTTATCGTAAGACTCATCTTTTTTACAAAGAAAGAGATGTATTTGCAGAAGGCAATAGTGGATTTTTTGTTGTCAATTATCCCGATTGGGATATAAATATTGGTTTGATGATATGCTACGATTGGAGATTTCCTGAGTCTGCACGCACACTTGCACTCAAAGGTGCCGATATTATTATTTGTCCATCTAATTTGGTTACAGAAATTTGGCATTTAGTTATGCCTGCTAGATCAATTGAAAACAAAGTTTATCTTGCTGTAGCAAATAGGATCGGCTCAGAAAAACGAAATGACGAAGAATTATTCTTTAATGGCCGTTCGGCAATCTATGCTTACAATGGCAAATGCCTTGCAGAAGCCGATATTTATAATGAATCAATAATAAGTGCTGAAATTATTCCCCATGAAACTAGGAATAAGCATTTCAATTCAATAAACCATCTATTTGATGATAGAAGACCTGAAATGTATATTTAAATTTTTAGGCAAGCCTTGTTTTAGTATTTTATTGATATAAATACTGAATAAGACTTGCCTAAATAATAAACAACATCAATATAAAAAAATTAAATTTTGAAAGGATATAAAATATAGTATTTTGGCTTTTCATTTATTCCAAATTCTATAGCCGGCGAAGGAAGTTTAAATAAATTCAATGTTTGCTTTATCCAATTCCAAAAATATCCTCCATCAGGAAGAATTTTTACTAAGTTGTAATCTAATGCCATAATAAATTTTGGATTTGCATAATAGCCGTTCCATTCAACAGCATTTTTTGCAGGTTTTCCTTGATAATCATTTTGATGCATTATATCAGTCAGGTTTCGAGCAGCATAACCAAATGCCAAATCAATACCATTTATCCAATATTTCTTAGCAGATTCCGGCAATAAATTATACACATTTACACTCATCCAAAGTGTATGCGAGCTATAATCATCAATAAACATTTCTGAAGGTACTCTTTTTTTCTCTCCAAACCATGGAGCAGGGAAATATTGAAACTTAACTGTAAAGTTTTGCAATACAGGAAAATACCTTTGAGCTACAAATAGACCTGCACCAGCCACATCCATATAAAAATCTGATGGGCTAAATCCCCAGCCTTTGCCATAGCCATCCAATATTTCTACATATGTTTGGTAGCTTAGCCCCATAGCAGCTCCCCAAATTGTAGCTGCATCCCAACTGAGTCCACTCTGCAAAAATCCTTCAGACATCGAATATGAAACCAAATAGGTACCAAAAAGATGTCCAGCTTTGTCAGAATAAAATGCATAAGGACCGTCTTCCATCACCTTAAATTTTGTCTGTTCCTTCCATATAGTTTCCATCTGAATAATATGTTGTGCAACCATAAATCCGGTAAATGTACCGGTAAATATTGCAAAATTCCATGGTTTAATTTCTGTAGTCCTATTTGGCAGGTCTCCGGTTATCGTCCATCTGCGTGTATCTGCATACATGAACTCCTCCGGACTATAAACTAACTTGTATTCATTAGCTATTTGCATGCTATCTTTATAAGTAGCTATCGTATCAGTAATATTACTTTCGGTATATATATGTTCATTTGATGTAGTATCTTGTGAAAACAAGTAATTAGCACAAAACAAAAACATAATTAAAGAATTTAAAAATATCTTATTTTTTTTCAAATAAATATTGTAATTTGGTACATTCTTTGTTATTATATTTACATTATTTCGAACTTTGAAATTAAAAAACATACTTACATGCTTATTAGTTAACAAAACTGAAAAGCAAGTTAAGTAATTTTTATGAAAGAATTGACAGATTAATGATAAATTTTTACTAGTTATTATGGAAAACGTCGGAAAAATATTAAAATCTGCTAGATTGAAAAAAAATCTTAGTATTGATGAAGTTAGTGATGCAACCAAGATTAGAACTTACGTAATTGAAGCTATCGAGGAAGGCAATTTCGAGATTATGCCTTTAGTTTATATAAAATCTTTTATTAAAACATATGCTCAATTCTTAAATATTGATGATTCTAAATTTTTTGAACCTTCAAATACTAAGAAAGAAGACCGACACGAAGAAGTTAAAGTTATTGATAACAAAGATTCAATCGATGATTCTGTCAATTTTGAAAAACCTATCGAAAAAAAGTTTAAAAAGAAAAAAGTTGTTGATCCTGCACCAAGCGAAATTCCTAATACAGATTACTCTGAAATCTTTAAACAAAAAAAGATTAAAAGTGGCATTAATCCAGCTATCGTCAACTATATTATATATGGTGTTGTTGCATTAATTCTATTTTTAGTCCTTTATTTTACTTTCTTCTTTGATAGTAAAACTTTTTTTGGCTCTTCTGATAATAATAATGCTGGAGGCAGCGATACTACGGTTGTAGACAAAGGCAACAGCCTTTTATCTTACTTCGACAAACCCGATAGTTTGACTATTACTGCTAAAGCAATTGATACTGCTTGGCTTAAAATTGAAATTGATGGTAAGGAAAGCGAAGAAGTGCTTATGACTCCTCCCATGGAAAAACAATGGTCAGCTACAGAGTTTATCGTTATTAATCAAGGCAATTATGGTGCTATTGAATTTATGCGCAATGGAGTTCCTATTCCACCTTTCGGCAAAAAAGGTTCTGTTGTAAAAAATATTAAGATTACTAAGACTGAAGTTATTAATAGTTCTCCTTGGAAAAACGACTCTACTTCTGGAATTGATGCTAATACTGCTCCTTTGCCAGCTACAAAAAGATATAAAAAGAAAAAGGAAGCTCAAACCATAAGAACAATAGAGCCGGCTTCAATCCAAACAATCAAACCGGCTACTAATTCTAAACCCCTAAGATAATATTAAGTTGTGCTTTGCACAATGTCATGTAGTCTAATTATACCTATTACTTTATTGGAATTGTCTACAACAGGAAGTACATTAATCTGACTTGTTCTGTTTTCCATCAATGCGAGAGCTTCTACCAAAAAAGCTTCCTCTCCAACAGTTACAGGTTTTTTTGTCATAATGTCTGATACCGAAACGTCATTAAGATTATCAACTTTGCTCAAAGTTCTTCTGATATCACCATCTGTAAGCATTCCATATAATTCAAAATTGTCGTTAGTAACAACAACACAACCTAATGGTTTTTTAGACATTTCGATAAGTGTTGTTTTAAAATCACTATCAATAGCTATGCGTGGTATTTTATCACCTGTATGCATCACATCTTTAACAGTTAGAGAAACAGTCCTCCCTATTTGCCCTAATGGATGAAGTTTGGAAAATTCTTCCATCGAAAAATTGCGTAGCTTCATAGTGCATACAGCCAAAGCATCACCAATAGCAAGGGCTACAGTAGTGGAACTTGTAGGGGCTAAATTGAATGGGCATGCTTCTTTATCGACTGATCCATCTAATGAAATATCAGCATGACGTGATAAATAAGAATCTTTATTGCCAACTATAGCAATAATTTTTGCATTCCTCATTTTAATAAAAGGAATAAACTTTACTAATTCTTCAGTATTGCCACTTTTTGAAAGAAGAATAGCTACATCACCTTCTTGCACAATGCCTATGTCTCCATGCAATGCATCAACAGGATGAAGAAAAACAGAAGATACGCCAACACTGGAAAATGTAGCAGCAATTTTTTTTCCGATTATACCTGATTTGCCGACACCTGCAATAACTACTTTATGCGAATTTGCAATCATTCTGACTGCATCTTCAAATTGTGAATTCAATAAAGATTTAGTTTTTATCAGTGCATCTATTTCGTCTTGAAATACTTGTCTAGAAATACTTAATAAATCCATCAGATCCTCAAATTAATAAGATACAAAATTAATAAAGCCATCTTTAATAAAAAAATGGCTTTAGAAATAGTAGATCTAAAATTCAGATAATCATCCCGGAGGCCAATTCATTGGACGCCCACCAAGCAAATGACAATGAATATGGAATACTGTTTGTCCTGCATCCTTATTACAATTAAAGACCAATCTATAACCATTTTCATCGATGTTCATAGCTTTAGCAATTTCTTTAGCAGCTAAAATAATATTACCAAGCAATTCAGCATCTTCAGTATTAGCATCATTAATAGTAGGTATTTGTTTTTTAGGAATAATCAATACATGCACCGGTGCTTTAGGATCTATATCTTTAAAAGCAAGCACAGAATCATTTTCAAAAACTATATCGGCAGGAATTTCTCTTTTAATAATTTTTGTAAAAATTGAATCAGACATAAAATCTCCTTATAAATAAAAACAGCTCCCCGGAAACCCGAGGAGCTGAGTTAATAAGAAATCAACTTATTATCTAATAACTGTCATCTTGTTAGATACAACTGTTTCGCCTGCTGATAATCTGTAGATATAAGTACCTGCAGGAACTAAGTTACTGTTGTTATCTCTTGTATCCCAATTACGAACATGATAAGTAGCATCTAATTCGCCATTAATTAATGTTTTAACAACATTACCTAATAAGTCTAAAACTTCAAGTTTAACTTGAGATTTAGTTGGTAAATTAAATCCAATTGTTGTATTGAAGCCAGTAATAGGGTTAGGATAGTTATTTTCTAAAGTCAAATCGCCAACAACTGTATAAACAGCAGTTTCGATATCAGAAACTGAACATGATTGAGAACCGTCAGCATCAACTTGGCGCAAACGATAATCATAAGTAGTGTTCAATTTAACTTCGCGATCAGTAAAGTTATATGATTTAGCGCTTGAAGAGTTACCAGCACCTTTTACGAAGCCAAGAGTCTTCCAAGCATCTTCATTATCACCATTGATACGGCGTTCTACATAGAAACCATAGTTATTAGTTTCTGAAGCAGTTTCCCAGAACAAATCAATAGCGCCACGGCGTACTGCTGAGTTCAATGAAGTCAATTCAACTGGAACGTCATCGTCGCAAATTTCAACTACTGATTCTTGACCATAACCTTTAGCTTTCAAGAATGGGCGAACCATAGGAATCCATGTACCACGAGACATAGTTTGTGTTTGACCATCAACTGGTGAAGTACCGAAGTGGTGCAAGTGAGCGTAAGCTGGGTTACCTGATGTAGGCATAAATGGAACCCATTGACCGTAACCTTTAACGTTTTCGAATGCGAAGTAGTTATTGTTGATTAAGTTGTTACCAACTTTTTTACGGAATGCTTTATCAATCATAACTTGGATACCAGCTGTACCTGCTCTGCCGTCAGGACCAACATATTGAGAAGTTGTTCTCATACCCATACGTGATTTAGAAGCACCCAATTCGAAGCCAGTTTCGCCCAACTGAGCGATTGAAACCCAATATTTGTTTTTGTTCAAAACTACAGGTTTTGGCAAGCTGTAAGTGATATATTCATTGAATTTTGGTTCAGGAAGGTTATCAGCTAAGCCACGGAATCTGTAGATTGTAGAGCCAGCGATAAGTTGACCAGGAGTTTGGTCGCCTTGATCTGAGTAAATTGAGAATGAAATATCATCCATAGCTTGGTTTTTATCGCCAAACAATACTTGGAAACCATAGATAGTATCAGTTTGTAATAATTCAAATTTAGCAGCAATTTGACCTGAACCGTTACCACCGTCAGTACCAGCACCCCAAACTCTTTCGTTTGCTAGGTATGAGTTAGCTGCAGATGTACCACCTTCAGCAAAGCCGAACAATGTAAGACCAGCACCCAAAACGCCAGTAAATGAGTTTTCAGGAACGTCGTTCTTTGGATTGTTGATTGGATCGTAAGTAAACGCATCGCTAAATCTTAAGTTTACGTCTGAATATGTTGTATCATTCTTTGGTTCTAAGTCGCCATTAGGAACAATAACGATAGCTTGCAATCTGTATTGGCCTGGACCTGTTCTTCTTGCATTCCAATTTGGAAGAGGAACTTCAATTTCTTGACGTTTTACAAGGTTTGATACAGGGAAAGTACGGCAATAAACTGGTGTGCCATCAGTATTTGTACCACGGAAGATTTTAACTTTTACAGTAAATGTAGGAGCATCAACTTCAGTATTGTTGCTAAGCTTAACTCTAACAGGGATATCTGTAGCTTGGCTAGCAGGAGCTGAAGTAAATGGCCAGAAGATTTTAACTGTAGAAACTTCGATATCAGTAATTTCTGATGGGAAGAGGATTCTAACGTTATCTACGAAGAAATCATCATCATCATCTGGAATTGTCATTGGGCTGATCTGGTGATCTCTTGCCAATACACGAATTCTGAAACGGAAGTTTTTAGCGCCTTCTGCTGGAGCTGTAATAAATGTGTCTGGAATTGCGATAAAGTATTTTTTATATTCAAAGTCAATACCATCATCGAAAATGTTTGGACGCAAACCATTTAAGTTTGGTAGAGCTGGAGCTGTCAATGGTTCGTTTCTGTTTGCTTCGTTGAAGCCTGTGAAATAACCACCCGATCCATAAACTGCCAATGCAGACAAGTTTTCAACTGGAGGTTGAGGTGTACCGTCTGGTAATGGTTGTCTTGGATGGTATTGCCATCTCTTAACGTCTTTTACGTTTGTAATGAATTGGATACCGTCTGGTGATGGTCTCATTAATTCAACTACGATTTGATCTGTTGGGTTGCCAAAGTTGTTATATACTGTGAATGGGTTTTGGCTGACAACGGCACGTGGTTCGCAACCAACGATAGAACCGTCTGACCAACCTCTTGGCCAATCTGCAGCTTTTTGTGTTCTTTGGATTGACAATGACAATACAGCGCCTTTACGATTACGTAAGTCGATTGGGAAAGAACGAATTTGGTCGCCACCTGGTTGTGGGTTTGGATTTGCGCCACCGATAGTTTTGCGGTTCATCCAAATAACTGGTGATTGCAAACTCTTGTTTTCTTTGTTTGCTGTTTTGAAGTTGCCTCTTGGAGGTAGTGGATACAATGATACATCATCGCCACCTGTTACTATTGCTTCTTCGTTTACCCATTTGTAAACTGAAGGCATGTTTACTCTATCGATTTCGTGGAATTCTGTTACATCATCTGTGAAATCTTTAAGTCTGTTCATAACAAACAAGTTTACACTTGCTGTATCGTCGAATGGCCATTCGTCGCCATAACCTTCTTTAGATACTGGATCTGTAGGATCAGCAATAATGAAAGCTTTCATTCTACCAATATGATCTGAAACGAATTCGTTTGGTTCGAATGGTGGGAAATAAACTTGAACAAAACCGTAAGGTGGAATACCTGTCATTCCTGCAGGTAATGGCCATACGTTTGTTGGGTTATAGTTTGCGCCTGATTTTGTTACAGGTGATGAATATCTTACCATGTTGTATGGATCGTCGCCGCAATCAGGTGAGCTTGCATCTGTTGCTAAGTCCAAACATGTTTTTGTGATATTGATCAAACGGTTATAAACGATTCTATCTGTTGCTTGGTTCACGATTCTGAAACGAGCACGGAATACTAAGTCTTGTGGTACGTAGTTAACGCCATTAGGACCTTGGATATCGTTTGTTAAGTTTTGGATCAATGCTACTGGTTGCAATGCACCAATTCTTGATTCACCAGCCAACAATTCATAATTGTTTGCATCTGCTGTCAAGATTTTTTCTGAGAATTTATCATCTGCATTTGCATCTTGTTTACGAACGCGATACTGAATATCAACTACGCGTACTGCATTTTTCCATTGTTTGTATTTTACTCTCAATTGGTTGTGAGGATAACCTTCACGTGCACTGTAGTTGCTAAAGTAATGTGTTGTTTGTTGGTATTCACCACCCCATGGTGTGCCATTGGATGTATTTGTTTTTGAATCCCAATTCACGTGACGAGCCCAACCAGTAACACCGGCTGTTGTGTTGATACGGAAAATGTTGTTTGCTGGTTCGCTATAGTATGAACTTACTATACCAAGACCTACGAAATCATCATATACCATTGTGATTGAGGAGTCTGTACGGTTTAATACTACGTGTGCAGTTGCTGCTACATAGTTTGGACCTGGGCGTCTATCTTTTACAGAGTTGTTCCAAGTGCCGCCTAATGTACCAAAACCACCGTTTTTAAACATAATATTTACAAAGTAAATGATTAACTTGTCTGCATTGATTGAACGCTTGAAGTAAACTTTACCATAATCTTCAGCCATATTTAATACAGGATTGTATTGTGACAAGTGCAATGGACCCCAGAAAGGAGCAATATAAGCACCACGGTTAGCTGTAGTAGACATTGAGTTTAATGAACCACCATTTGAGCGGATACCGCCTGTTGTATTTGTAATGTTATTACCTAATACTGAATATCTCCAACCGAAATCGTCTGGAGTTGGGTCAGTTAAACCATCGCCTGTACGACCGCGAGCATACCAGTCCATTGACATTGGATCGTAAGCAGTAGTACCACTTGGAGGGATTACTCTTTCGCCATTTGCGTTATAGAAATAACGTCTGTTAGTAAGAGCGATACAACCAGTTGTTGATACATAGAAAGAGTCATAACGGAGACCGTTGAAGTAGAAACCGAAACCAATCGGAATTGGACCGGCGATAGCATTCATTGTAGAGTCAACGTTAACGTTTTCATGATTGAAAAAGTCGCCGTTAGCTGGGTTGTGGAAGAATCTCTTACCTTCATCTGGGTTTTGTGCCCAATATGATGGATCAAGAACTCTTGGACCGGGAACAATACGACGCCATAATGTTGGTTCGTCGTTTGTATCGACGATATCATTATAAGGCTGCCAGAAATCAGGCGCATCATCATCATTATCTACGAAGTAATAACCTGTCGAAACAGCAGGATTTGTCTTCGCATTACTTGTTTCATTAAACTGGAAAGGAAAACTGGTCAAATTGACGAATGGGTTTGGTTCGGAAATCTTACTCTTGCGGAGAAGATCGTCGCCGTTGCCCTTATCATCAGCAAAACCTGCTGTCACAGCCAAGCTTAATGTTAGCGCCATAAGAAGAAACCATTTTTTCATGGTGCACTCCAAAAAGTTTAAGTTAAACAAATATATTTTTAAAAACCGCAATTTCAATTAACGTTTGAATCTCCAGCCTTTATCTTCAAATTCGAAGATCCAGCCAGCAATTTTGCCATGGTCGAATGTTTCGTAATTATCCCAATAATCTTGAGTATAAGTAAATCTTGAGCTTGTATCATCAGCAGGAACAGAATCTGCATGTTCGATTATGCTATTGATTCTTTCTTGCCATGAAGCAAAGCTTGATGGTCTTAAATCGACCCAACCTTCGTAGCACCATTGGTCAATATTTTCTGGTGTAAGAGCTAATTCTGTTTCTGCTCTTTGCACCGGAATCTTAACGTCTTTGCCACGAAGATATGATTTACCGTCTTTCATCAATATTACCAAGCCGATTGAAAGCATTTGCTGACGCAATTCATCATTTGTTTTGATCAATTCTTCAGCTTTTGCTGATAAATCTTCATTTGTGAAGTTTTTCAAAGCTTTCATCGAGCCAACTATTCTACGAAGTATGTATGCTTCATAGAGTAATTTTGATAATCTTGGAGGACCAAGCAATTCAAATGCCACAGAGTCTGTGTTATGTTCTTTTTCTAATGCAACTATTTTATTAAGTGCAATATTTCTCAAATAACCGCCACGATAAGTAGGACCTAAAGTAGAAGCATCGAGAGCATGAATAACATCGCGACCTGTATTACCGCCTTGCACTTCATAAACCAAGTATTCAGCGATTTCTTCAGGAGTAACCATTTCCATTTGGCCTAAAGCACTAATTGCTTCAAATTCGCCGCGAGAAAATATGCCATTTTCGCCTGTATCAATAAATACTGATTTATAAACATCGCCGCTGTCGATCACATTTTCGCCATCTGCAAAAACAAATTTGCCTTCAGCTGGACGAGCATTTTCAGGTTTCATATCTACCAATGGGATTGGTCTGCCTTTTCTTTTCACTTCGCCATATGCTATTCTTTTCCATGCGATTGCAGCTGTCGGCTTAATTTCTTTTACTAATGGTCCGTTTGGTGTACGTGCCAATAAGAAAAGCAATAAAGTTTGAGCACCTGCAACAGCAGTTTTTGATAGTAGCACTCTTGATGGTCTTTCTTCGCTATGAGTATAAGGAATATTTACGCCCATACCGCCGGTACCGCTAGTACCAACTTTGAAATACATCTTTGTGCCTGCATCTACCAAGCCTCTATAAAGTATTTGAATATGACGTATTAGTTGTGGAACGTATGCACTTGCCATAACTGATTCAACAACTGCTTCGTCTAATGCATTTGTATCAATTTTCTTAATTGCATTAATTGTTGTATTGTAAATATCCAAATATGCAATTGCAGTAGCTGTATTAATACAATCAATCACCAAATCTGGTTTTGTCTCGCTTATCATCTCATATAATGCTGATGACTTTAATATTGATTCATCAAGATCAAAGAAAATGTCTTTAATAAAGCCTTTTCTTGAATCTGTTTCTTTCAATACGTCTGCCCAATTTCTGTCTTTCCATTCTGAACGTGTAAAAATATTGCCCCATTTTGCAACGAACATGTTTGGATCGTGATTTGGAAATTCACTTCTTAGTTGGTTTATCGCATCTTCGGCTTCTGCCTGATTTAACGAAGAAACAATTAATTGTGCAGGATTGTGTTGCATTAGTTTGCGGCATAATGCCGAGCCAACCAAGCCCCACCCGCCTAACACAAGGATTTTCGAACCTTTTATATTCATATCTCTAACCGTATATTATTGAATAAATTCAAATTATATATTATCCGATTTTCCTAAAATAATAAAATCATTTACCTTTACAAAAAAGTTTATTCAATTTTCCCCAAATGTTAATAAATTCTTGCTTAATCGCTAAATCCTGTCTCGACTTTTGCTGAGCATTCAAACATCAATTGTCAAAGAACGTAAAAAGTGTTAAATCCCTTATTCTGTCTTGTTTTATCCACCTTTTACTATCAATGACACACGAGTTTTAAAAAGGTCTCAATTTTTTTTTATTTTTTTTTCAACTTTTTTATTTTTCTTCTACATATACATGTAGTCGACTTTTTTATTGACTCATCGCATTTATCACTACAAGCTCTAATCCTTTGTTTTCAGTTACTTTAATCTATTTTTTTTCTATTTAATCAATATTGTGAACTCTTTATTATTTTTTCATTAATTTTTAATAACATTTGTTTTCTTTTTGTATTTTTATGTTTTATTATTATAAAAGATGATTATTTGTTTGGATTTTTCATTTTTTTTAAATTAATTATTTTTCTTTCGTCCTTACTTTTTTGTTTACTTATTATTATTGAATATGAAGAAATATTTACTTATTTTATTCTTTTGCACAATATTCGCCACATCTTACTCTCAAGATAAAAATTTTGAGATTAGTAGAGAATTTACTCTTTTTACTTCTCAACAACTAAGCGGATATTTAAAACCTCTTTTCACTACAATCGAAGAAAGTTTAAATTCAGGATTATATTCGACTGCTTTTTATTCTAATGGATGGAGTTTTGGAATCGATATTTCTGCTACTGGCATGTTGATCCCAAGGTCTCATCGCAGTTATGAAGCTGTGCTTCCTGATAAATACGGCGATATATCAGTTGTCAAAAATGCTCAGCTTGCCGATCGTGGTATTATTAACAATCTGAAAGGTACCAGCCGCCAGCCTACTATATATGGAGGTATGTCTTATCCGATTTTTGCTGCTCCTCAAAATGCCTTTCCTCCCGACTCTTTTTATAAAAGCGTTGCTTTTGTTGAAGGTAATGATATTAATTTTATGTCAGGTATTCCACAAATTCAATTATTTGTTGGTATTCCCACTCGTACTCAAATTAAATTCAGATACTTGCAATTCCCTATGCAAAAAGTAGATTTTATTCATTATTCTATTGCTTTAAACCAAAACATAGATAAATTGTTTGGTCTATTCAGCGACTCAAGCTACTCTTTAGCTATTAATTTTGCTTATCATAAGTTTGAAAGAAATCCAGGTATTGATTTGAATTCATATTCTGTTGGTGCTCATTTTAGTAAGTCTTGGGATATTGGTTTTACTGCATATTTAGGATTTCAAATCGAAGATATGTCCGGCAATTTTTTCGCTGTTAGAGAAGTTAATATAGATAAAGATATTATCAATAATCCATATCCTGAAATTAGAGATGGAAAGCCTTTAGATATTTCGATTGATAATTTTAATAAATTCAGGTTAGGTGGTGGGATTTCATATAAATATAGCATTATTGAATTAAATTCTTTTGCTTACTATGCAGCCCAACCTGTTGTAGGTGCCGGACTAAGTCTTTGGATCTTAGACTATATTCCTCAATCTGAACCTATTATTCCTGAGCCTGAACCAATAGTAATTCCAGAACCTCAAATTGCTGAAATTTCAAAACCGGATTTGCCCGAAATTCCTATTGAATATCCTTTAATCGCTTTGAATATCGAAGATCCTAAAAAAGTCAATAAAATTTTAAAAGCTCAACTAAATGCTTATAGTATTGAAAATGGTAAAGAAGAAGAGTTACTTAAGATAAAAGTTGAAGAAAGAATTTCGAGAAGAATGTCGCCTCTATTACCAATTGTATTTTTTGAGCATAATTCTTCAGAAATTCCAAAACGATATATCAAACTTAACAGAGACGAAGCAGATAATTATGTGAAGCCAAATATTGCTGCAGGCAATGCACTTGACAATTATTATAATGTTTTGAATATTATTGGCTCGAGAATGAAAGCTTATCCAAATGCCAAACTAAAAATTACCGGTACTAATAGTGGTATTGCAGATGAAAGAAATAATAAAATTTTATCACAAAACCGTGCTAAAACAATTCATGATTATTTGGTAAATGTTTGGAATATTGAACCTGAGCGCTTATCAGTATCTGCTCGCAATCTTCCGATTAAAGCTTCTAGTACGAAAGTTTTAGATGGAGTCGAAGAAAATCGACGTGTCGAATTTGAATCAGACACTTGGGAAGTTACTGCCCCATCTATACTTCAAGACACTACAAGAAATGTCGATCCTCCTAAAATCAGATTTAAACCTGAAATATCGGCTAGCGAAGGTATTGATTCTTGGAAGATAAACTCAATTTCAGGATCTGAGATTATTTATAATATAAATGGAAAATCTAACATTTCTGAATACTACGATTGGGATATTAATTCTGATTTAGCTTCAAAATCTTTACTTAAATCAGACTTTGCAAGCAATCTATCGCTTACAGATAAGGAAGGCGAAACAATTTCGACTAGTCCCAAAAAATTACCTGTTGAAATGAAAACATATAAAAACGATGATTCTGAATCTAAAGATACAATTAGAAATATCTACGATTTAATTTTATTCGATTTTGACAAAGCTGCCCTTTCAAATGACAATCAAAGAATTATTAATTTGATTAAGCAAGAGACTCCTCCTGGAGCTATTATCAACGTAAAAGGATTTACTGATAGAATGGGCGATGACAAATACAACAAAACATTATCCACCAGACGTGCCAGTTCTACTGCAAAAGCACTTAAGTCGCCGGCAAATGCTTATGGTGTGGGCGAAGAAATTCAGCTCTACAACAATAACCTTCCTGAAGGCAGATTTTATAGCCGAACTGTTATTGTGGAAGTCAAAATTCCAGTCAACAAAGGAGATAACAAATAATGAAAAAATACATTTTCACTTTCTTAGCAGTAATACTTGCAGGATGCTATTCTGAAACAATTGATAGTTTTAGTACTTTCACTTTTCAGTTTCCTGTTAATTTTGAGGCTACTTATATCTTGAGAGCAGTACCACGCACTTCGAGAGACTTTGCAAATCTTTATAAATACAAAGAATATAACGACAATAAAGATAAGATTAGCAAAGCTAAAGTTTTTCAATTGAATTTTTGGGTCGATTCGTTAGTAATGCCTGACGGAAGTCCGTATAATCCTCAAAAGCACAATGTAGTATTTGATTACGTAAGATATGTTTTAAAATTTGCAAAGCCCAAATATGGCAATCCATTTTCGACAGACTCTGCCGATTTTATGATTGATCCTGATGTTGAGGAATTTGTTTTAGGAACTTACGACAGCGTCAATATTGCTGAATTTTATCGCAACCCAAATCACATAATCCAGATTCCTGATGATGTGGCAACCACTATAAGTGAATTTCTAAAAAACAAACCATACTTTTACATTGAAACTCAATATAGCAAGGTTAGAGGTCAGACACAAGATGAGATATATTTTCCATATCTAAAAGCAAGATTTGATGTGGATATTAGATTTGAGGTTAATTTATAAAAA
>CAZBNQ010000007.1:0-24328 GCA_964493035.1 uncultured Hyphomicrobiales bacterium
AGTATCGCAATATGATGCCTTTACTAATCGATTATTAAAATGTATTTTTGCATTTATTCCAGAACTTTTAAAGAATTCAGAAAAATCTATTTCTTTTTCGCAATTAATGGAAATGATTAGTATTGAAGATTTACGAGAAATCATGATAGAAAAGGAAATTGAAACAGTTCTAAGAAAAAATCATACAGAGCAATTTGATTATCTTGAAAAAATTTCTAATATTAAATTGCGCCAAGACCTTTCGATTTGGCCTATATTTATTGAGTTAACAGAAAGAAGAAATTTATTTGTTCATTGCGATGGAATTATCTCAAACCAATATTTAAAAATATGTAAACAATCTAAATGTAATACGAACGGTATCAGTGTTGGTAATAAAGTAACAATAAATACTGAATATATTATTAATGCATATAAATGTCTATATGAGATATCTGTTAAACTTACTCATACTCTTTGGCGAAAATTATTTCCAAATAAGTTAAAAGATGCCGATTATTATTTGAATAATATATGTTTTAATTTAATTAAAAACAAAGAATTGGAATTAGCTGATATTTTATTAGATTTTGCATGTAATCAAAAAAAGCATTATGATGATGCTAGTAAAAGTTTATTTATAATTAACGCCTCACTATCAAAATATCTTCAAAATAAAAATGAAGAATCAATTAATATCCTTAGTAAAAAAGATTGGAGTTCATGTAGTGATAAATTTAAAATGGCATATGCAATTCTTACCAATGATAAAAATGCCATTTACTCTTTGATGAGAAAAATTGGAACTAATGGTGAAATCAGTAAAACAACTTATAAGTGGGAGCCCCTATTTTCTATAATTCAAAATGATCAAGGATTTAAAGATATTTTTAAAGAAATATTTCTTGAAGAATATTCAATTTTAGAAATACCACCAAGTCCAATTCAAGAATTATTAGAAAATAAAACAGGAAATAAATCTAAAAAAAGGAAAGTAAAAAATAATGTAAATATCCTGAATAATTAGAAATACTCCCAATTGGATTGATGTTAAAAAATTTAATGGTATTATATAGATAATTTTTATTTACTATTTTGAGGAGTTACTATGAAGAAATTCTTACTTCTTTTAGCCTTAATCCCATCCCTCCTCTTCGCTGAGGACTCTAAGCATCTTGATATGGGAATTCCTATGAGTATCAAGTCAGTGCCTTATCATCTTATCATTAGACCTCAATACGCTGCCAATTATAGACCAACCCTTGGTGGGCCTGAATGGGTTGCTTGGAATCTCAACGCTGATTGGTATGGTGATGTAGAAAGATATGAAGGTAATTTTATAACTGACACTTCCCTCCCATCCGGAATGATTAGAATTAAACATTCTGATTATACTAATTCCGGATATGATCGAGGTCATTTGGTTCGTTCTGAAGAGCGTACTAAAACAATCGAAGATAACAAATCCACATTCATTCTTACTAATATCATTCCTCAAACTCCAGAATTGAATAGAAATACCTGGCTTGAACTTGAGTATTATTGCGAAAAGCTATGCAAAGAGCAAAATAAAGAGCTTTATATCTATGCCGGTGGTCATTATCCTCCTACTCCAGCAACCATTAATAATATAATCGCTATCCCCGATTCTTGCTTCAAGATTATAGCTATCCTCGAACGTGGCCAGACTCATCTCGATATTACCCCTTCTACTCCAATAATTGCCGTTATGATGCCAAATGACTTCGATGTTAAATTCCATCCTTGGGAAGACTTCAAAACCACAGTAAGACAAATCGAAAATTCAACTGGAATTGACTTCTTTACAGCTCTTCCTCAATCGCTTCAAGATGCCATTGAAGATGTTAAAACTGGAGTAAATGACAATAAACAAACATCATTCAAAATCTATCCAAATCCAGCCACAGACTTCCTAAATATTGAAGGTAATACCGGAGAAGTAATTATCTATGATATTCTTGGTAATGAAGTTCTTCGCTCCGAAGGTTCAAGGATCGATGTCCGGGGCTTAAGTAATGGGGTGTATAGAGTGAATGGAGGAGTATTCTTAAAATATTAAATCTCGATATTAATATTAATTATAATTATTTGAATCTGTTTTTATATTTTTATAAGGAGATTTTACAATGAAGTTTATCGATCAAATTAAAAAATTTATAAAAAAAAATATTGATTTTAAAGCCCTATTTGGACTTACTATTGCCATTACTATTACTATTACCATTACATATAATATAAACTTAAATAAAGATAAGGATGAATATAACAAAATTTATGATAAAGATTCAAAGTTAACATGGGAAACTTATAAAATCACTCATAAAGATAGCAGAGGTAATAAATTAAGGTTTTTAGTTGCAATTTTATCACAAGAAAAAAGATGGGCTTTTGGAAGTTCAGAAATGTTAGAAAATAATCAAAATTTTGATAATCATTTTCAAAAATATTTCAGTTTATTACCTTCTCTGAATGATTGCAATGAGTTTTTTGCCATTGGAGTTGCATCTCATGAAGGCTCCACAAAAACTGAGTTTTGTAGAGCAGATAGACGGGCTGATAAAATTCTTGAAGCACTTAGATTAGTAACACGTAATAAAATACTTTATAAATTGAATCTTGGAAAATTTAAAAATAGATCAGATAAATTTGATTCATCTTCAGAAAGAAGAGTCATTGTCGGGGCAATATATGAAAGAGATAATGATATGACTCTTGATGATATAAAATTGGCTCTATATGAGGCTTTAGAAAAAAATTTAAAGGACAAATTAGGCTTTTCTCTTTTCGATTATAATGATTTTGAATTTACACAACCATATTAAATATAGTTTATTTATATTCATTTTTTTAATAATATTAGGCTTATATGAGAGAATATGATGAAATTGAAAAGAAGATAATTGAGAAATTCTGTAGTAAAGATTATAATTATTCTGATGGGATAGTTAATATTTTACATTTAATAATTAGTGAAGTTGATTATATTTAGCAAGAATATTAAATTTTGAAATTAAATAAGATTTATTTAATTTAAACAATTGAAAATACAGTATAATATTTGAAAATTGGAAGTAATTCTATGTATAAAGAAAAAGCTATTTCTGCTATTGATCTATTTTGTGGTATTGGTGGATTAACACATGGTTTAAAAAAAGCAGGTATTACAGTTAAAGCAGGTATTGACCAAGATTCTAGTTGCAAATTTGCCTTTGAAGAAAATAATAATGCTGAATTTATTTGCAATGATATTTCTAAAGTAAATAGTAATGAATTAATTAATAAATTTTGGACAAATAATGAAATCAAAATATTAGTTGGTTGTGCACCTTGTCAACCTTTTTCTTCACATTCAAATAAAATTAAAAACAAGGAATCTGGTGATAAATGGAATCTTTTGAATGAATTTTCAAGATTAATTAAGGAAATTGAACCCGAGATAATATCAATGGAAAATGTTCCAAATTTATCAAATAAAAAAATTTTTTTTGATTTTGTTAATACACTTTCAACCCTTAAATACCATTTTTCATATTCAAATATCTATTGTCCAGATTATGGGATACCCCAAAAAAGAAGGCGCCTTGTATTATTGGCTTCAAAATTTGGTCATATTTCAATATTACCAAAAACTCACATACCTCAAAATTATAAAACAACCAGAGATACTATAGAAGAGTTGCAATCAATTGAAAGTGGTGAAATGTGTCTTGAAGATCCATTACATTTCACATATAAATTATCAGATCTAAATTTGAAAAGAATTAAGGCGTCTAAACCAAATGGAACTTGGTTAGACTGGGATGAAGATTTACGATTGATCTGTCATAAAAAGGATAGTGGAATTACCTATAAATCTGTATATGGAAGAATGAATTGGGATGAACCTTCCCCTACTATTACTACACAATTCTACAATCTTGGAACTGGTAGATTTGGGCATCCAGAACAAGATAGAGCATTATCAGTACGTGAAGCCGCATTATTACAAACATTTCCCAAAAATTATAAATTCATATCAAATGATAGTAGTATTTCTATTAAAAAACTAGGTATTCATATTGGTAATGCCGTTCCAGTTGATTTAGGTTATATAATTGGAAAAAGTATTTTATTTCATATAGAAAATGGAGCAAATCATGAATAATTTCACATTTAATATTTCTTTAAGTATTCTTAATCATTTAGGAAGAAATCTTTATAGAAATTTTATTACTGTATTAGGAGAAGCGATATCGAATTCTTGGGATGCTTGTGCTAAAAATGTTTGGATTTCGATTGATAAAGACAATAATAATATGCTCATTAAAGATGATGGGATTGGAATGAGTCAAGATGATTTCCAAAATAAATTTTTAAAAATAGGTTACTCAAAGAGGAAAGAAGGTATTAATATTAGTGATTGTCATAGACCTTATATAGGTAGGAAAGGGATAGGAAAATTAGCTTTATTGTCATGTGCTAAACGAATACATATTTATTCAAAAACTGAAAACACTGAATTTATAGGAGGTGTTATTGATAATAGTTCTCTTGATAATGCAATAAATGATGATTTAACTCCACAACAATACCCATTAGATGAAATAAAACCCGCAATTTTTAATAATTCAGAATTAAATATTACAAATGGAACTTTACTATTTTTTGAAAATTTAAATGATGGAATTCATAATAAGATCGAATATATTAAAAAATTAATTGCTTTATATTTTAGATTTTCAATTATTGATGAATCATTCAATATTTATCTAAATGATAACCAAATTTCATTAAATGATTTAAAGGAGCTAGCATCTAATACTCAATTTGTTTGGCAAATAAATCAAATAGATGATCCATTTTTAACACAATGTATTTCTTCCAATAATGATCATATTAAATATTATAAAGAAATTAAAAGCGATTTTAAAATTTCTGGGTTTATTGCTTCTGTAAAAAAACCTTCAAATTTAAAGATAAATCAAACTAGTGAGAAAGTTACTATTGATCTTTTTGTCAATGGAAGATTAAGGGAAAAAAATCTTCTCAGCCATATCCCATCTACTAGAATCGTTGAAAGTTATTTATATGGACAAATCCATTATGATTCTTTGGATGATGACCATGATAGGTTTACTAGTAGTAGAGAGGGAGTAATTTCCAATGACCCTGAATTCTCTAAATTTCTTAATCATTTAGAAAAAAAAATTATACAAAGTATAACTAATGAGTGGGATATTCAAAGACGAGAGCTAAACCAAGAAGGAGATCCTGAAAATTTTAGTATTCCTAGAATAGAAAGAAAATCAACAGAATTTCTCAATGTAGTGATAGAAGAGTATTTTCATGACATAGTTAATAAAACTTCATTAAGTGATATGATAAATATTATTAGAAATGAATCAAAGTTTAATTTAGATTCTTACACACAATGTTTTATCTCAGAGAATTTATTAAGAGATTATATTATAAAAAAGAATATTCAACTAAATCCTCAGATCATTGAAGAAAGTAAACGTTTTAAAAAAAAGGAAAATACCAATAAATCTAAAGCAAATATTAGTATTCCAATCCGGAAGAATACTGATGGTTTATCTTATTTGTCCATGGACTCATTATCTTCAATTATTGATAAACCATCTGATTGGCAAAATGTAGCTTGCTTGTATAGAGATGCACTTAAATATAAACCAATTAGAGATGCAATGGCACATACTGCACTATTAACAGATGAAGCTAAAGATCATTTAAAAACAACATTTACTAATATAAAAAATCGCTTAATTCAATTATTACAAAATAATCATGATGATTGAAAACCCATTGTATAATAGTATTTTAGAAGAGTGTGTTAAATTATGGTTTAAAGAATTTCACGGTATTCATGGTACAACAATAAGTGAAATATTCAACTTATCTAATCAGGAAGTAATGGATATTTTTATTTACTTTCAAAATAATAATTTCGGAAGATTAAACGAAAATGTACATTTATATTCTATTAATCCATTTGAGCATAATCCCAATTTTAGCGCTACTGAGATAATAACGCATATATTTTTCCCTTCGAAAAATATTTTGAAAGAATTTTTTTATAAATCCAATCTCCCACAACAAATTATATCAGAATATACAAAAAGATTGTATTTGGGAGGTAGTCAAATTGAATTTGTCTATTTTAATATTGAAGTATTATCCTTGTATTTTAATCATCCTGAAAAATATGTAATTGAGGATACACTTTCTGGTGGCTATATTTATAACAAATCAAATATGGATAATGATGATGATTATATAAATATAAAAGATTATGGGAAATGTAAAATTAACGATAATGATTCTGCAATTGTAGTAATATTATATGATTTATCAGAAATGTCATTAAAACATCAAAGATTTTGGAGTTCATTCGAATTGCCTTCAATTAATCCAGATTTTAGTGACAATAGTCACAAGTATTTTCTAAATCGCATTATTTTGGGTGAATTCAATGACTATATTAATTTATTTGAAGAAATTTCAGAAATACTAAATAAAATAAATAGTATTTGTAATCCAGATAATTTGCTTTTTAAATATAATCAGAATAAAAATTTAGCCATACCTTGTACTAACACTTTTAAAGATTTTTGTGATAGTTGTTCGGAATTGTTTAAATTAATAGGACCTGACAATATTAATTTGAAGAGTTTAAAATTACTATTAAAAAGACTAGATTTTAATGATTCTGATTTTATAAATAACGAAGACAAAAAATCATTAAGTTTTTTGAACATTTTAGGTTTGTTAGAATCTAAAAACAATGATTTACATTTAACTGATGTTTTGCATATTATAAGAGATTACAGGACTAATTCAGCTCATATAATTTTAGTTCATGAGAAAGATAAAGAAGATTATATTTTAAAATTTAATCAATTATGTAAAGAAATAATTAAGGAATATATTAATTTTTATAATCTATTTTTGAAATAATTATATATCTTACTCCCATACCTTCATAACTTCCTCAATAGCATCGTTCTGAGCTATTTTGACATATTTATTGAATGATTTTCTATCTTTGTGACCTGTTATCTTCATGATGCTTTCAGGCAACACTCCAGCCTTTAAACTTACTGTTATAAATGTTCTTCTGGCAGTGTGGGAAGTAATGAGGTCATATTTAGGATATTCCACTGTAATACGTTTTGTGCCTCTAAATTCGACAATTTTTATCTTCTCATCAAATCCAGCAAGTTTACATATTTCTTTAATAGCTCTATTATAGTATTGATCTTCAATCTTTTTGATTTTCTGATCCGGCAAACGATCAAGAACGTTTTTTATCCTTTTGGAAATACCAATCAAGATTTTGTCTTTGGTCTTCTTAGTTGTTACTCGTATAACATTATTCTCATAATCAATATTAGTTGGTTCAAGATCCATCAAATCGGAAACTCTCAACCCGGTATAACATTGCAGAAGGAATAAATCTCGAATAGGGTAGAAGTGATTATTGTCTTTAGTAAACTCTAAGGCTTCCAGAATATCCAATTCCTGAAAAGATAAAGCGATATTGTCGACTTCTCGATGAATCACTTTCATTTCTTTGTAGTATTGATTATTATGATAACCTCTTTTATAAGCCCAATTCATAAATATTTTTATGATTTTAATCTTTGAGCCAATTGTATTATCAGAATATTGCATTTCTTCAGTAAGATATTGAATAAGTTCAATATGAAATTTTCGATTAATATCTTTAAATGATATTTTTGGATTAAGTGATAGCAATTGCTTCAATATTGTTACATAGTGAGTTAATGTTCGATTTGTTGCTATCTTCCCTTTTTCACGCTCAATAAGAAATTCTTTATATGCAGATTCAAATGTTACTTTAGTATCGATCTTCATAGGATCAATAAATTTTTTAACTTCATTATAAATATCCTCTAAATCAGGAGTTTCATTTTTTAGAATATATTTATTGAAATGATTTCTCGCAATATCTGCAATCTTCTCTAATCTACTATTTATTGCTAATGCACTTGGGAATGATGATTTGACACGATTTTTCTTTGAATCCCAATATTTCTCTTGAATTGACATTCCAGTACTTAGTCTCTTCCTATTACCTTTAAAGTTCAAGGCAAGATAAATAATAGTATTAAATTCATGAGATTTTTTTAAATAAAATAATATTTTCAAAGTCATTTTCACTCCCAAAAACAACAGTGTCAAAAACAGTGTCAAATTTAAGACAATTTCGGTAAATAAAAAAAAACCTCATGCAATTTGCTTGAGGTACTTTTTCTTGTGTCAATAACGATTTCAAGTTGTTTTAAATTGCTTTAAATTTCCCTGAATTTCGTTTGAAGCGATCCCGGCAGGAATCGAACCTGCGGCACCAAGTTTAGGAAACTTGTGCTCTATCCTACTGAGCTACGGGACCTAATTTATTGTTTCCGAATAGTTCATTACTACTCGGTTGCTTTCCATATTTGCCAATGGTTGTGAAAATAATAAATTTGCGACTATATTACGCAATAATCCTTTATTAATACTCAAGCCATTACTCATTGATGCTCGTTCTGTTATGAAATTTATATGCTCATTATTGATCAATCCTAATGAATACAAATTTATCAACTCAGCATATGCATCTTCAGTAAAATAATCTTTTTCGAAATCACTTAATATTCTTAAAGATTCAATTCGATTTGTTAATTTATATTCGCTCGTATGCGAACCCAAATCAAATTTATCTGCCAACCAGCTTAATGCTGTAGATATCTCACGTGTACTAAACCCCAATTGATGTAATTTACGAATATCAATATCCGAAAATGTCTTCTTTGCATGAAGTTCAGTCATCACATATAACATTATTTCTATAATCCTCTCAAACATACCTATATCCCTATGTACTTGTCTTCTAATTCCGACATTTTTTTTCTTTGCTCATCTGTTTCATCTTCATATCCGATGATATGCAAAGTACCATGAACCGAAAGACGCATAAGCTCGTTTGTTAGTGATACATTGTATTCATCAGCTTGAATTTGGGCTGTATCGGCACTGATATACACTTCGCCGCTCAATGGCTCTTCTTCAAGACAGAATGAAATTACGTCTGTTGGATAATCGTGATTGAGATATTCTTTATTTAGTTCGTGTATGGAATTATCATCTAGAAATACAATCGTTATCTCTGCTGTTTCGACATTCTCTCCCTTGAGAGCATTCAAAACTGCTTTCTTTATTTTTTCTTTGGGCAGCATCTTCCTGCCCGATTCATTATATATTTCTATAAGTAACGACATATTCCCACACATAGCGAAAAATTACGAGGCAAAAATAATGAATTCGCTTCAATCCACAAACTATAAAATATTCTCAACTATTGAAAGCTGCATTGCCGATAGCAATACTGCTGGTTCTAATTCCGAAAAATCTGCTTCTAATATTTCCTTTCTTATATTAGAATACAAAGAACATGTATTTCCCTTGCCTATTATTAAGCAAGAAACATATTTGCCAAGATCACAAACAAATATTACTTCGTCTGGCTCGAACAATAGATATCCCATAATCGAATGTAATTCATAATATCCGTGGCGGGTCTGAGCTGATACTAATGGACCAATCTGCTCTTCTCCAAACTCAACATCATTATAAATTGTTACGACCATTGGTTTGTCATGCTCGATATTTTTTAGGTGCCATACCCAAGAATTTCCAAATTCCTCGGGCTTGGTGCCCAATAGTTCGGATATTCTTTCAATATCTTTTTCTTCAAATTTAAAGCTCATTCCTATTGCCTCTTTAATTATTCAATTACCCACTATATATAATTCGATATAGCAGAAATTTAGTTTCTGAAAATAATAATAAAAATATAAATTTCAAAGGAAAAGAATTTTAAAGGAACTGAAATTCTCCATCAACTGCAAATTTTCCTCTCGAATAAGCTTTGCCTTTTTCTATCCTTATCAATATGTCGCAAAATTGTGTGTAGTTGTATGCACCAAATATATCTTGCGCTCTCGAAAGCTCAAATATTGTGATCAAAGCTTTGTCTGGAAATCTTTTCTTTATATCTAATAGATCTTGTGTTGTTATATGCACTTTGCTGGCACTATCAATAAAAATAAAGTTGTAATCTCCTTTTTTGATTACATACTCCATCTCTCTTTTGTTTTTTGCCATGCTAAGATCTATTCCTCTAATATTATTATCTAAAATCTTTTTCTGTATGGTTATTCCTATCTTTTCATCGATTGCAAAATATATTACTCTGCCAAAATCTTTCACCTTATTGGCAAGCCTCAACGCAAAAATACTCTTACCTGAATTTGCTTCCCCATATATTATCATTCCAAAATTTGTAGATGGCGATCCAAACAGGCTTTGCCAATCTCCTCCTAACTCGAGAGTTTCGAATTTCAAGTTTATTACTTCGTCCGAACTCATTATCAATTGGCTTTTTTCTAAAACTTCCTTATCTATATACTTCTGGTAGTCTTCAATTTTTTTCTGTAGCTTTGTCTTCTTCACTTGAATATCAAATAATTCTGATCGCAATTGATCTACTTCTTTTTTGCGTCTTTGTGTATTCTCCCTGCTCCAATGATTTAAACTCGATTGATAGGTATCCAATGCTTGTTCATATCGATTTTGAGCAGTCTTATATTTTGCTTCAGCATTCATTTCGTCGAGCAATAATGCATCTAATTCTTCTTGTAGATAGCTTAAATATCGTTCCTCTTCTCTTTGTGGTTTCTTTTGAACCAGCTTATTAAAATCAGGATTGGGTATGCCGTGCCGCGAGCGATAAGCTTTGGTTCTGCACGCATTCGAACAAAACTTTGCTGATGTTCGCTCCGGTTTGAACTCCTTACCGCAATACTCACACGGTTTGGGCAAGGTAGCTGATTTTATAAGTACTTGTTCCAAACATTCCCCTTATTTTTTTGCAAAATTATCGAATCTAATTCAATTTTCAAATAATCAACCATATTATTAATTTTTTATTCATTATTTATATCAATCAATACAATCTTAATTTATTTTAAATATTTACAAATTTACAACCTTTTTCGATTTTACTCACAAATCTCAATATAAATCTTTAATATTCCGAAAGTTTAGCATAAATATTATTTTTTCTCGAAATTTGTGCTTATAAATATAATCGTAAGCATACTATGCAATATTATTAATTATCATTCCGATTATATTTCTTTACAAAGTATTTCTACAAATTTATAGAGTAAATAACTTGCTTTCTTATTGATTTTTTGAAGATTTTATTTTGATTTAATATCAAAAATAAAATGCTTGACCTACATAATAGATCAAGCATCTTCGAGATATTTAAACTTTTTTATAATTATCAAAGTTTAATTATTTGTAATAAACTTTATTTAACTACTTTAGGATACATAACTGCTCTTAAAATATTTTTAGAATTCAAATATTTCAAGGCTGTTTTTTGTATATCTTCTGCAGTAAGAGCATCGATGCGTTTTTCAACATCTAGAATATTTAATATATTTTCTTCATTGTTTAGAGAAGAATAGATAAAGTTCATCCAATATCTATTTTCTTTAAGTTGAGTTTCTCTTTCTTTGCGTTGCATTTCTTTTACTTTATTGACATTTTCTTGGCTTGTAGGTTTGCTTTTCAATTCATCCAAAATGTCGTAGGCAGCTTTAGTAAGTTCATCAACTCTCTTAGGATCGCAACCCCAGCCAATGTTGATTGTATATGTATTTCTTGGATATTTTGCTAAAACAGGATATGCATAAGCTCCATAAGTACCGCTTTTTTCTTCGCGGATTACTTCTCTAAGTCTGATATCCAAAACTTCGATCAAAGCATTGATATTAAAACGCTCTTGTGGATTATTGTCAAATTCGCCATAAACTTTAATTTCAACTTGACTCTTTTGCTCCATACCTACGTTCATAGACATTTCGTTTTTGCCTTGAATTGGGTAGCGCTTCACGTCTTTCCAACTTTCTTTGGAGTTTGTATTAGGCAAGCTGCCGATATACTTTTCGATCAAAGGTTTAATTTTGTCATAGTCGAAAGTACCAATTATAACAAAATTGAAATCGCCCATATCAGCAAATCTTTGTTTGAAAATTGAATATGCTTTGTTGAGATCTACATATTTTAAATTCTGAGTAGTTCTAAATGGATTTACTCTCTTGTGATTGTTGAATGAAAAGACTAAAAGAGAATCATAGAATAGATTTTCAGGATTGTTTAATCCATTTTCAATTTCAGTTTTATACTTATCAATTACTGATAAGAAAGCAGAAGTATCTTTTCTTGGTTCTGTAACTCTAAGATTAATAAGTTGGAAAATTGTTTCCAAATCTTCAGGAGAGCCACCTGCATAAATATCTTCGCTAAGCTCAGTGATATTTGCTTGAGCATAAGCAATTTTTCCGGCCAATTTTTTGTCGAGCATGTTATTATCGAAATCACCAACTCCGGCTTCATTTTCTATAGAAGCAGCCAAAAATGCAGAATAATAGTCTTCATCACTAACTAATGAAGTACCTCCGCGACTAAAACCACGAATTGATATTTCATCATTTTTGAAATCAGTCCTTTTCAGATAAATATTAATATTGTTGCTAAGAGTCCACTTAGTCATATCAATTTCTTTAATTTTTTCTTCTTTAACTACTTTGCCAGGATTGATTTTTTTTGAAAACAAAGGTTTATCAGAAACATTATCTTTGTATGCGTCAAGTTTTGATTGTGCTATTTCTTTAAATTTTGCTAAAAATTCATCTTTGTTTGGAATTGTGCTTTGAGTAGAAGGAGCAGAAACCAAAATCACTAAGTTTTCGGGTTTAATTATATTTTGAACATATTCATTTACTTCTTTTAAATGAATTTCATCGAAGAATTTTTTGAAAAGTATTACTTCATTATCGATACCAGGTACAGATTCTTTGTCTGTAATGTGTCGAACTAATTCTGCAGCATAATCTTTAGATTCAGTTTTATCTTTTTCTTTGGCAGCCTTTTCGATAAATCGAATACTTTCAATTTTAGCTCTATCCAATTCAGACTGAGTAAAACCATTTTGCTTGGCTCTAAAAGCTTCTTTAACTAAAGTTTCGTAGCTATTCATTAATGAAGCAGGATTTGGATAGCAATAAAAAGTACTGGAATAAATACCACCAATAAATGAACCTAAATTGGAATATGCAAATAAGAAAGGAGGATTAGGTTTAGTAGTATATTCTTTCAATCTTTGAGAAATCATACCTCCAATAAGAGACTCAACTCTATTTTTTCTAAAATCTTCGTAGCTTCCTTGCTCGCGTGAGTCATATTTGAAATATAGAGATATTTCTGGATATGACAATTCAGGATCAGTTTCGAGCGAAATTAAAATATCTTTATGTGCTGGAATTTTATATTCTTCGCGTGGGCGAGCATTGGCAATTGGCTTGAGTGTGGAGAATTGTGATTTAATCATTTTTTCAACTTCAGCCATATCAACATCACCAACTACAATCACAGACATAAGATCAGGACGGTACCAATCTTTGTAGAATTTTTTCACAGTTTCGTAGCTAGCATATCTCAAAACCATAGTATCGCCAATAACATTTCTATCAGCATATTTAGAATTATGGAAAAGCACAGGCAATTGTTTGGTCCACACTCTATCTTCAGCACCTTTACCCAAACGCCATTCTTCTATAACTACGCCTCTTTCTTTGTCAATTTCAGTATCTTCATATTTTACTAAATGAGCCCATTCTTCGAGTATCTGCATACCATTTTTAAATTTTTGCATTTCATCGGTCGGAACCTGCAGCATGTATACAGTTTCATCGAAACTTGTGTAAGCATTTAGATCGGGTCCGAAACGCATACCCATGTTTTCAATTAAATTTACCAAACTGTCTTTAGGGAAACTTTTTGTTCCATTGAAAGCCATGTGTTCGCATAAATGTGCCAAACCTTTTTGATTATCGTCTTCGTTGACAGAACCGGCTCTAACTACTAATCGAAGTTCTGCACGGTTTTCAGGTTTTTTGTTCTTTTTGATAAAATAAGTAAGTCCATTGTCGAGTTTTCCTCTCACGATAGATTTATCGAAGGGTACCGATTCATTCAGAGATTTGAAATTCAATTCCTGAGCAGATGAAACGGAAATAAATAACAATAATGCAGAAAGCATTAATGCGAATAAAGATCTAGGTTTCATAGTAGTCCCTATACAGTTTTAAAAAAGTGAAGATTAGTAATTCAAATTATTAAAAAAATTAATATTAAAAAAAGGAAATTTTGAAGAAAATGAATTGAGTTTATATCTCAAAAATTTCCGATTTTTTTCGTATCTTTGAAGTCAATTAATTTTGTAATTTTTCAAAGATTTAAGTTTATGGCACAATATCCGTTTAAAGAAATTGAACCGAAGTGGCAAAAATATTGGGAAGAAAATCAAGTTTATAAAGTCGAAGATAATTTCGATAAACCTAAGTATTTTATATTAGATATGTTTCCTTATCCCAGCGGAGCCGGTCTGCATATCGGGCATCCCGAAGGATATACAGCTACTGATATTATAGCACGTTACAAAAAGATGAACGGATTTAATGTCCTTCATCCTATGGGATTTGATGCTTTTGGACTTCCTACCGAGAGATACTCGATGTCCACTGGTATTCATCCTAATATCGCTACCGAAACAAATATTAAAAATTTTATTCGCCAGCTTGGTATTCTTGGTCTGGGTTATGATTGGTCGAGATGTATCAATACTACTTCCCCAGATTATTATAAATGGACTCAGTGGATGTTTCTCTTAATTTATAATTCTTGGTATGATAGAGAACAACAAAGAGCAAGACATATTAATGAACTTCCTATTCCTTCTTACTTAAAAGATGAAAAGGAAATTGAAGATTATAAAGATGAACATAGATTAGCTTATATTGCCATGATCCCCGTTAATTGGTGCGCTGAGTTAGGTACTGTGCTTGCCAATGAAGAAGTGGACGAATGGAGAGAAAAAGGCTATACAGTTGAGCGCAAACCTATGCGACAATGGATGCTCAAAATCACTGAGTATGCCGGTAGGTTGCTTGATGATTTAGATTTAGTTGATTGGCCTCATTCTACTAAAGAAATGCAAAAAAATTGGATTGGTAGAAGCGAAGGTGCTGAAATTGACTTCCAAGTGAAGGGGTTTAATGATAAAATCAGAGTGTTTACTACTCGCCCAGATACTATTTTTGGTGCTACTTATTTAGTATTAGCTCCTGAGCATCAATTAGTCGATCTTATTTGTTCTGATAATAAAAAAGCCGAAGTTTCTGAATATATTAAAATTGCTTCCGAAAAAAGCGATTTAGAAAGAACTGAGCTATCTAAAGATAAAACCGGTGTCGATACTGGTGCTTTTGCAATCAATCCTGCAACAGGAAAAGAAATTCCAATCTGGATAGCTGATTATGTTTTGGCTCATTATGGAACTGGTGCTATTATGGCTGTTCCTGGTCATGATTCGAGAGATCATGAATTTGCTAAAGCATTTAATCTTCCAATTATTCAAGTTGTCGAATCTCCTGACTCTTGTAATTGGGATATTTATGAATCTGCCTATACCGAACACGAAGGCAAAGCTATAAATTCCAGCAATGATGAAGTTTCTTTGAATGGTCTTCCAACTCCTGAAGCTGTTAGTACCATGATTGATTGGATTGGTAAAAAAGGTTTAGGCGTCAAGAAAATTCAATATAAACTTAGAGATTGGCTGTTTTCGCGTCAAAGATATTGGGGCGAACCTATGCCTATTATGTTTTTCGAAGATGGCACTAAAAGAGCATTAGATGAAGATGAATTGCCATTGCTTCTTCCTGATGTAGCCGATTTCAAACCAGCAGGCACTGGCGAATCTCCTTTGGCAAATGTCGATTCTTGGGTCAATTTTATTGATAAAAAAACTGGAAAAAAAGCAAGATTCGAAACTAATACTATGCCTCAATGGGCCGGCTCTTGCTGGTATTATTTGAGATATGCAGATCCATTCAATAAAGATAGCTTCTGCGATAAAGAAAAAGAAAATTATTGGATGAGCCCCGAAGGTGTCGATCTTTATGTTGGCGGTGCCGAACATGCTGTTCTGCATTTGCTCTATGCTCGCTTCTGGCATAAAGTGCTTTTCGACTACAATTATGTGTCTACTAAAGAACCATTCAAAAAATTATTCCATCAAGGCTTGATTATGGGCGAAGATGGCAGAAAAATGTCTAAATCTCTCGGTAATGTGGTCAATCCTGATGTCGTTGTCGATGAATTTGGTGCTGATTCTCTAAGAATTTTTGAAATGTTCCTTGGTCCTTTAGAAGCATCCAAACCTTGGTCTAGCACCGGTATTGAAGGCATTAACAGATTTTTGAATCGTGCTTGGAGATTGGTTGCAGACGACGAAGGTAAATTGAGCAGCAACCTTAAAGATATTGCTCTGACTCCTGATCAAGAATTTATTCTCCATAGCACTATTAAAAAAATCGGCGAAGATATCGAAAATCTAAGCTTTAATACTGCAATTGCTCAAATGATGATTTTTGTTAATGAATTTACTAAAGCTGAAGTCAAACCGCTTGAAGCTGTTAAGAGTTTTGTTATTCTGCTTGCTCCTTTCGCTCCACATATTTGCGAAGAAATGTGGCAAATTTTAGGTCATAACAATTCAATTGTTTTTGCTGAATGGCCAAAATTTGATGATTCAAAAATTGTGAAACAAAAAATTGAATTTGTGGTGCAAGTTTCAAGCAAAATAAGAGCTAAACTTGAAGTTCCTAATGATTCAACTCAGGAAGAAGTTGAAAAATTGGCTCTTGCAGACGAAAGAGTTCAAAAGTTTATTGAAGATAAACCAATCAGAAAAGTAATTTTCGTGGCTAATAAATTGATAAACTTTATAGTGTAATTAAGAACGAGAAATAAAATTAAGGGATGCTTTTTGCATCCCTTTTGTTTTTTATTATGGCTGATTTTTCTTGAGGAATGTTCGTGCTTTTATTGTCGAAGCAGACCCAAAGACTCCAATTCCGCCTTCAATACTTGATAGTAGAGGATTTGTCTGGTTTTGTCCAATGTTTTGGAGAAGCCATTTCAAATAATTCCAGTCTGGATTATATAGGCTCACTTCGTGATAACCAAACCACTTGAAAGCACTCCAAACAACTGTCGATCTTGTATTTGGTATTAGTCCAATTGCTGTTTGTTCTCTATAAGTCCATTCATTCAAATATGGACGATAAACTCGCCTATTTTTCTCATTTGTTGGAGGATTCAAATATTTACCATATTCTAAAGTATCGAGACATTTTACAGTAATAATATAATAACCACCCGGACCATTCCAAGAAATTGAATCTCTATCTCCTAGTTTTATTGAATCTAAAGGATATTGAATGGTATCTTTCACTTTTCTTGCCCAAGCAAATCTATCAGGAGTTCTTGTATATCCCTTTAGTATAGTGCCATCATTCAACTTGACTGTAAGATAATAATCAGTCAAAGGTTTTACCTTATATGTTGTGCTTTCGAGAAAATAACCCGGATTGAGTGTATCATAATTGAATTTTAGTAAAAACTCATTGTTACCTTCCTTAATTATTACTTCGGCATCTTTAATCATACTTTTGTAATAATTATATTTTTCAGTAACAGGCTGAGTCATCAAAACTTTGATATTTTCAATTGGTTCGTCTACAATCAAAATACCTTCTACAACTGGTTGAGGAATGTATTTTGTAGGAATCTCATCAGCACAAGAAGTAATTAAAAGTGCAGAAAAAGCAAGTATAAAAGCAAAATATTTATTTATAATCATTTTCATTTTATCACCTAAAATTTTATTTCAAATGAAAGAGTAGGAAGAATTGGAATCAATCTTACATCTTCCACTTTAGTTTCTTCTTCTCTAACGTTATAATATCTAAACCAAATATCTCTTCTATTATAAACATTGTAAATGTCGAGAATTACTTTTGCAGGCAAATCAAACCATTTGAATGCATATCCAATATTTAAGTTTAGCTGATGTGATGGAGGCAGACGGTAAGCATATCGATCGGTTGGAATTATTTTGGCACGACCGTAAGTCTGGTCAAATTCTTTACTAGTAAAGCGAGAAGTAGCTCCAGTATAAGACTGTCCTGTTTGGAAAGTAAAGCTTGCACTAAATGTCCAATTTTCATCGTAAGCATATTGAGCTACAACTTTAAAATCGTGTCTGCGATCATACTTTGGACGAAATTCTTTGCCGTAATTTATACTATCAAATTGAGCATATATAAATCCCAAACCATAACCAGCCCAACCAGTAAATTTGCCGGATTTCTTTTGAATGAAAGCTTCAAATCCATAAGAATAACCCTTGCCCAAGAAAAACACATCATCTACATTTTTGCCTTCAAGAGCATTAGTATTCAACTCATTTATATTTTGATATTTTTTATAGTATAAATCAAAATTCAAATCAATATTATCGAAAGGTCTGGTTTCGACACTAAAAATATAATGATATGCACTAGACACACCAACAGTAGAGTCGGTAGGCAACCAAGTATCGAAGAAAGAAAAGTCTTGTTGGGAAGCCAATCTAAGATTTTGATTATAAATTCCAAAAGCGCCTTTGAATGCTATATCATCGTTATATTGATAACGAAGAGCTAATCTTGGTTCTAAAAGGAATTTATCTGAAAGCTGCCAATAAGCAGCACGCAGACCAGCTTGAATGGAAAATTCTTCGAAAGGCAGATAATTTGCTTGTGCAAAAACAGCTGTATTCCAATCCACTACATCCAGATTTGTACTTCCTGCAGACGAACCAGACTTTGTACTGTCAGTATTGCCTGTAAAATCTTGTAGATAACTGAATTTATAATTATTGATTTCCACACCGAATTTATGAGTCAAATAGTCTGCAGTAAACCATTCTAAGTTTATTTTGGCTGAATAGTCTGTAATTGAATTATTAATTAAAAATTCGAAACCAGAATTATCGCCTGAAAAATTATTTTCGTATTCGCTTGCGCTTATATTAGTAGTAGCAAAAAGTTGTGGCGAAAAAATATGAGTCCATTTCATAGCTGCAAGTTTATTGCCAATTGTAAGCCCCATATCCAGACCAAAACTTTCATAATCTAATTTGTCTTGGCTCAGAAAGCCACTGAAAGAAAGCTTATCGTTGCTTCCAATATCCTGAGTAATTTTAGCATTGACATCGTAGAAGTTAAAATCAGGAATTGGAGTTTCAGGATCGTCGGGTAGTAATCCTTTAACTAACTCAAAATATGTACGTCTGCCTCCAATAAACCAAGAGCCATTGCCCAAAGGTCCTTCCAAACCAAGACGAGAAGAGATAACCCCAATCGAAGCATTGCCTTCAATTTTTTCTCTGTTTCCGTCCTTTTGTGTAATGTTGAGTACTGAAGATAATCTTCCGCCATATTGAGCTTCGTAGCCACCTTTAACTAATTCAACATCTTTTATAGCTTCTGAGTTGAAAGTAGAAATAAAACCAAATAAATGAGTAGGATTATAAACAGTAGCGCCATCCAAAAGTACTAAGTTTTGGTCGGGCGAACCACCACGCACATATAATCCAGATGATAATTGAGAAGAAGTCAATACACCGGGAAGAAATTGAAGAGAACGAAAAACATCACTTTCGCCACCAACTCTTAATTCTTTAATTTGTGCCACAGGAATATTAACTTTACTGATAGAAATCTGACGTTTTTCAACTTCTCTTTCTGCTTCGACATTTACTTGTTCGGTTTCGATTGCAATTTGATTCAATTCGAAATCGATTCTTTTGTTTTCATTTTCTTTGAACTTAAATTCTTTTTCAATTTTATCATAACCTACAAAAGCAACTCTAATTTTATAGGAACCGGCAGGAATATTGGTAATTGAAAAGTACCCGTTTTTATTTGTTCTTGCCCCAAGTTTTGTACCAAGAATAAAAATTGTAGCTCCAATCAATGTTTCTTTAGTTTTAGCATCTTTAACGAAACCACTAAAAGCAGCCTTGTCGGGAGCGGGAGAATTAGCCAATAAATTGCTTTGGATTGCCGGTAGTCCCAATGCAATGATAAGTCCGATAATAAATAATTTTCGTATCACAATCCCTCGTTCCTAAAAAGAAATTTTACTTAATGACGTTATCATTACGAATTTATATTTAAAATGTTTCTTTGTTTTGAAAAATATATTTTATCGACTCTAATTTTATAGCTCTATCTAATTTTAATTGTTGATAATTTGTATTATAAATAATGTAACCATTTATAGTATATATGTGTCTTTATGAATGTGAAAAGTGGCAAATGAAATTAATTGGAAAAAAAATGAAAATAGAAAGATTTTTGGGGATTGCAATAGTATTATTTTTGATGAATTTAAGCCTTTCGATCTCTGCGATTACTGTTCAATTCAGAAATTTCTCATCCGATGAGCTTCCTTACCTCAGTGCTGAGATTAAAGCTCAACAAAATGGAATCAATATAGTGTTAGATAAGGATGAAATTGTAATTATTGACGAGAGATTTACTGAAACTGCTAGTTCTGTAGAAAATCTTCAAGATGGATGGCAAAAAGTTAAATGGGAATTTAATAGAGAATTTATGAATAATGAAAATAATCCTTTCTCTATTATTGTTTCTCGAGATGGTGAGTCAGGTCAGGTTGCTAGAGCATATCCTCAAATAAACAAACCATTATTGACAGTTTTCAACAACCAAACAGGCGAATATGTCAATGAAATTGGTTTTCTTGATAGTAAAATGTTCCAAGTAATTGTTAGAGCAAAAGGAAAAATAAATGATTCAGGCATCGAAGAACCTTTACAAATAGATTCTATTACTTTCTCCAGTCCATATTTTTCATATAATTGGCAGGGCAATGAATTTGATATGCATTCACGTCCTCCAATGAAAATGCAGGTTGCAAGATCGTATTTGGTTGATATATTTTTTAATCCTCCAGACAACAAAGCATATAGAGCAATAATGACTCTTCATTACGAAAATGGCTTAAAGAAAAATGTTACTATGTTTGGTGGTAATTTTACTATTCCAAGAGTTACTAATATTCAGTTATTATCTCCAAATGGAAATGAAGTTTTAGCTCCATGCCAAGAAGTTAATATACGATGGAAAGGTCATTCTAAATCAGAATACGTAATTGTTGAATTTAGTGCAGACTCAGGACTAACTTGGAATGAGATTACTAGTGTAAAAGACTCAAGCTTTAAATGGACTGTTCCTTATTGGATTACTAATAAAGCATTAATTAGAGTTCGCCAAGACTATACAAAAAAGGATGAAAGAACATTTATCGGCGATGGAAGTCAAGTTCAAGCCGTAAATTTTAATAATACTGGAGCAAAGGTATTATCTGCTACTTCAAATGGAGTTGTCACTGAATGGGACGTTTATTCTGATGTATCTCCTATACCTTTAAAGAAATATTATTTGAATGAATCTGGAGCCACTGATCAGAATTATTTAATCAGCGATATTGAATATACAAAAGATAACGAAGAGTTCGCAATCATGTATTTTGATTATGTTGCGTTGAGGACAATGATCAAGTTTTTTAAAATTTCAGTTGATCAACCAATTTTTACTTACGAATTTCCACAAGGCGAAAACCCAAAAGGAATGATTGCCAATCCCAAAAAAGATTATTTTGCGATCGTACCGCGTTTAGGTGCTAATATCAAACTTTTCTCCATTTCTGAGAAAAAAATTGTTAATACACTTAAATTCAAAAATGCAGTTTCATCCTTTGCATTTCATAAAAATTCGACAAAAGCAGTAGTTACTCTCTACTCAAACGATGTATTGTTGATTGATTTGTCAAATTATCCAAATCATACTATACTTAAAGAATATCAAAGAAGAGATATACCCGGCATACAAGAAGTGAATATTTCTCCAAATGGAGAATTACTTGCATTTTCTACAATGAAAGGCGAAGGCGCTGTCAATTTAGAATCTTATGTATTCGAAATAAATAGAGAAGAGATTGTAAGAACATATAAACCTGCTGCATTGCCTGCAATAGCTGTCGAGTTCAGTCCTGCATCTACCTCTGTAGTAATTGGCTCTCCAGGGCAGCAACAATTAGCTTTATATGACTTGAGCACAGGCACTGAATTATTGATGTCCGGACATCTAAATACATTGACTGCTTTTAAGATGGCTCCTGAAGGTTATGCAATATTGACCGGCTCTTATGGACCCGGAAATCTTAAGATTCGGAATTTTACTTATCCTGAATCTGATCAATCTGATGCTAACTTTAGAATTGCTGAACCAACTTTAAAGATTACTGAACCATCGATTAGCCCTGCTATTATTGGTACCGATAATATTTACACTTTTACCTCTAATGTTTGCAATAATAGCGAAGTACCTGTTTATTTTTATAATGCAAAATTTAAAAATGATATTCATTTAAAAATTACTGATATTGCTATTCCAGACACTCTATTCCCCAACGAATGTAAGCCGATAAGTTTTAATGTTCACCCTCTCGATACCGGAAGTATTTCCGATACTTTAGTATTCTCTACTTGCAACAAAGAATTTAAATTGGGAATTAACTTCAAGGGTTTGAATAGAAAATTGTCATTCTTAGGAAATGGTACATTAGATTTTGGTGAAATATGTACTAATTCACAAACAGAAAAGGAATTTGAAATATATAGAAATGATGATACTGTGGATGTGTTGATTAATGCCCTATCTATTGATGATGCATTGAACTCAAAATTTACACTTCCATATTTTATTAAAGATACAATTATCAAACCGGGTGAAATTTTAAGAGTTAAACTCAAGTTTACTCCAGATAAATTAGGTCCTTTTGTTGGAAAAATGAAAATCGTACATTCCAATCAGATTAAGGTATCTCCAATTTTAACTCTTAAAGGTACAGGAATTGGTACATTCTTGGAATTAAGTCATGACAAATTGCCTTTCATTGACGAGATATCAAAAAGAATTCTAAAAATAAAAAATACCGGTGCTACTCCACTTGTGATTTCAAATATTACTACTACTCCGGATGGTTTCTATAAGTGCAATACCAATCTACCTACTCAAGTTGCCCCGGGAGCTACTATTGAAATTGAAATAGAGAGAATTGCTAAGAGTAATAATCCTGTTAATTTGAATATCGAAGCCAGCCCTTGCTTAGTTAATGGATTGATTGTAATTGACAATTATGCCGGTACTTCAGTTTTGAGTATACCCGAAGTAAATGTCGATCCGCGAGATAATGCTGAAATTAAAGTCAATTATAAAAATTATGAAAATATTCCTTACAAAGGCGAACGATTTTTGGAAACTGAATTTACTATTCATAAAGGGATATTCCTTCCTCTTGAATCAGTTTCTGAATATGGAAAATCTACCATTACCCGAAATGAAGTTGTTGATGGAAAACGATATATTAGAGTAAGAACTGAAGGTAGTTTCCCCAACGAAGGTACTGCTTTTACATTGAAAGGTGTTGCAGGATTGCCGGAAGTAAATAGTTCTAATATTGAATTTACTCATATTACTGAGTATTGGGGCAAAAATGTTCAAACTACTAAGAATAATTCTAAATTTAATCTTATAAATGTTACTCCAGGCAGAAATATTTTAAGCGAAAACAAAACTGTAAGAATTGTTTCAATTTCTCCAAATCCGGCAAGCAGTTTGATCGAAGTCGTTATTGAATCTGATTTAGATAAATCTGTTGTTATTGAAGTTTTCGATTTCTTAGGTAATAAATTGATGAATACTAATCCTATTGTTCTCCATAAAGGGAAAAACAACATTACTCTAAATATCCAATATTTGAATAATGGTTCTTACAACCTTGTTATCAGAGATGATATGGGAATTAGCAGCAAGCAAATAATAATTGCTAAATAATTTAATTATTAAAAAACATTGTTTTGGTAAATATGAAAGTTTTAAGGATAAAAATGTTGAATAGAATTTTTGCGGCAATTGTAATATTTGTTTGTTTGTTTGTTGTTGATTCGAGAGCAGATGAAAAGAAATTTACTAATTTCTTTTTGACCGGGAATTTATATTTAAATGGAAATATATATCAATCTGATTTTCAGTATCTTCCGGGTGAAAGCCAAAAGAATCAAGAATTCAATTTTAGTTCTGCCTTTTCTATCAAGCCTGTTTTTGGTATTGGTGCAGAATATAAAATCAATGATATGCCTTGGAATCCTAGATATAGCTTTAGATTGTTGTATTCCGATATTTCTGCAAAATTCAGTGAAGATGAATTTATT
>CAZBNQ010000008.1:0-22631 GCA_964493035.1 uncultured Hyphomicrobiales bacterium
TTATTGGATAAATTAGAAAACCAACCTCATAAATATGAAGTTGGTTTTATTATATATTAAATCAAGTAATTATTCTTTGATTAAATTAAGTGCAGAACCTGCTTTAAACCATTCAATTTGTTGTTCGTTGTATGAATGATTGACTTTAATTTCATCTTTAGTGCCGTCTGCATGATTTAGAACTAAAGTTAAAGGAACATTAGGGCTGAATTGAGTCAATCCGATAATATCAATCGAATCATCTTCTTGAATTTTATTATAATCATTTTTATCAGCAAAAGTCAGCGCAAGCATACCTTGTTTTTTAAGGTTAGTTTCGTGGATACGAGCAAAGGACTTGACAAGAATAGCTCTAACGCCAAGATGGCGAGGCTGCATAGCTGCATGCTCTCGAGATGAACCTTCTCCATAGTTTTCATCTCCGACAACAATCGATCCTAAGTTTTGTGCTTTGTAGGCTCTTTGAACATCAGGCACAGCACCGTATTCGCCATTTAATTGATTTTTGACAGTATTTGTTTTTTCATTAAAAAAGTTGACAGCACCAGTCAAAGTATTGTTGGCAATATTATCTAAATGGCCTCTAAATCTAAGCCAAGGACCAGCCATTGAGATATGATCGGTAGTACATTTGCCTTTAACTTTGATCAAAAGCTTAAGATCTTTCAAATCATTACCATCCCAGGCTTTGAAAGGACTAATCAATTGTAATCGTTCGGAACTAGGATTTACATTAATAGAAATAGCAGATCCATCTTCGGCCGGAGCGATATAACCGGGATCTTCGACGCCGAAACCTTTAGTCGGTAATTCTTCGCCGATTGGCTCGTCAAGCATCACTTCGATTCCATCTTCGTTAATTAATCTGTCTTTCAAAGGATTGAAAGTCATATCTCCGGCAATAGCCAAAGCAGTAACAATTTCGGGTGAAGCAACAAAAGCATGAGTATTAGGATTGCCATCGTTGCGTTTAGCAAAATTTCTATTAAATGAAGTGATAATCGAATTTTTTTCTTTTTTATCAGCATCCTTTCTTTCCCATTGCCCAATGCAAGGACCGCAGGCATTAGCGAGCACAACACCGCCGATTGCTTCAAAATCTTTGATCAAGCCATCTCTTTCGATAGTATATCTAACCATTTCGGAGCCGGGAGTAATAGAAAACTCAGATTTAGCTTTCAATTTTTTATTTACAGCTTGGCGGGCGATTGAAGCAGAACGCGAAATATCTTCGTAGGAAGAATTAGTGCAAGAACCAATCAAACCCGCAGAGAGGGTTGCTGGCCAATCATTTTCTTTTAGTGCATTAGCAAATTCAGAAATAGGATTTGCCAAATCCGGAGTAAAAGGTCCATTGATATATGGTTCCAATTCAGTAAGATTAATTTCAATAACTTGATCGAAATATTTTTCAGGATTAGCATAAACTTCGGCATCACCAGTTAAGTAAGATGCAATAGAATCAGCCAATTCAGCAATATCTTTTCTAGAAGTAGAGCGGAGATAATCCGACATTTTATTGTCGTAGCCAAATAGAGAAGTAGTAGCACCAATTTCAGCACCCATATTGCAAATAGTACCTTTTCCTGTGCAAGAAATCGAATTAGCACCTTCGCCAAAATATTCAACGATAGCACCTGTACCGCCTTTTACAGTTAAAATACCAGCAACTTTGAGAATAACATCTTTAGCAGAAGTCCAGCCATTCATTTTTCCGGTAAGTTTGACGCCAATTAATTTAGGAAACTTCAGTTCCCAAGGCATACCAACCATAACATCGACAGCATCAGCACCACCAACCCCGATAGCCACCATACCGAGTCCACCAGCATTTACAGTATGGGAGTCAGTACCAATCATCATACCACCGGGGAAAGCATAATTTTCGAGAATAACTTGATGAATGATGCCGGCGCCTGGCTTCCAGAATCCAATACCATATTTATTAGATACTGAAGACAAGAAATCGTAAACTTCTTTATTGACATCATTAGCAGTGTTTAAGTCCTCTTTTGCACCTAATTTAGCTTGAATTAAGTGGTCGCAATGCACAGTGGAGGGCACAGCCACACGAGATCTGCCAGCCTGAATAAATTGAAGCAAAGCCATTTGGGCTGTTGCATCCTGCATAGCTACTCTATCAGGACGGAAGTCTACATAATCGGCACCACGTTTAAAATCTTTTAGTTCTGCAGCATCATAGAGATGAGCATATAATATTTTTTCTGCCAGACTCAGCTCGCGTCCCAATGCTTTTTTTGCTGAATCAACTTTCTCGGTAAATGTCGAATAATGCTTTTTTAGCATTTCAAAATCAAATATCATTTTTTTCTCCGAATTATTCCAATAGATTTTATGAAACGAATTATTTAATTCTTTGGTGTCAAAAATGTTTAAAAAAATAGGTTTTAAATTTATTTTGCTTTGAAATGTTTGGAATTATAAATAAATTAGTTAAACTTCAATATTTATGGGGTTAAAATGAAAGTGATTTTTCCAATATTTATAGTTATTATTTTGCTTTGCCAGTCAATTACTTGGGCAAAAGATAATACTTACAAATTTGAACGTGCTCAAGTTCAGACTGAAGTGCCTACAAATTGGTCTGTTGATGAAGATAAAGACGAAGTGAGGCTTTTATCTCCAAGTGCCGATATGTGTGTATTATTGGACTTGTTCACTTTTACTACTATAGAAGCTACGTATCATTATATCAGTAGCGAGCTCGAAAAAGATTACAAAAATCTTGAGCTTTCTGAGAGCGATAAAATTAAAATTTCCGGTATGCCTTACGCTTATTATTCCGGAAAAGGTACGAGCAATGGGATGACTGTATTTATTGATATAATTTTTGTTAAAACTCCAAATCAAAAAGTATTGATGATTTATTGTATTGCAGAAGAAGAAATTATGGATAAATACAAAAATGAATTTAATAAAATAATAAGAGGACTGAAACCATTAAAGCTTTAAATATTATTGCGGTAGTAATGATTATTTTATTCTCAAGTTATAATTTGAAAGCTCAATTATTGCCGGGCGATGAAAAAGAGTATATAGATCAAAGCGAAAAAAACTATTTCGACGAATCCAAACCAATGATTTGTATTGGAATAGATGTCTTTAGAGTTAGAAATAAAAATGTTTATGATGCATTTTTGGGATTGAACAGAATTTTGCCAAACGATATGGTAATTGGTACTGATTTTGGCTTTAGTGTGAAACCAATTATCATTAATGATAATAACGAAGTAATTTATACAAGTACATTGGGCCTTGTTTTTGGTTATGATTTTAATTTTGGAAAATACTTTAGTTTATTCCCTACTTATAGATTATATGCCGGATATACTGGTGCTACTGATTCTCCGGATGCAAAAGAAGAATATGATCCAATCAGCATTTATTTTGGCAATGATATTTCATTGTCATTCAGAACAAAAATCTATAAGAATTATAACCTTTATGCGGGATTTGGATATAAATATCCTTTTAACTTTAGGAATGGTGGAATCGATTCTGAAGAAATGCGTAAGCTTTTCTTCAGAATCGGAGTTTGCATCTATAAATAATTATTTTTCATTCCATCTTAAGTTCCATCCAAACCTCACGACTCCAGTATATTCCATTTCGCTATAATCGATTATACTACGCATAACGCCTAACTGCAAGTAAATGCCTTTCGAACTAATCGAGGCAACCGGTCCTATTCCCCAAAACTCCTCAAGATCGTCTAATGTAATTCTATACAGACTAAAAGCACTCATGCCTAAAGACAACCTCATATCAGTACTATGAACAAAAGCATATGATAAGTCTGTATGCAAAGAATTGTAGAACAATACAGATGAAGCTCCGGCAGTCAGTCCGACATTTTTAAACCAAACACCAAAACTGACATCGAGCATTGTTGGATGTGAATATCCTAAATACATTTCCGGATATACAGTTTTTAATTCCTTTATTGGTTCTGTTTCGTTAATTAGAGTCAATTTTTTAATATTTTTTCTTTCAATCAGCAAATCTTTATTGCTGTTATCAATCAATCTAATTGCTTGGCTTGAATCCAAAAATAGAACTCTGCCTTGGTAGCTGCTGTCATTAACTAATTTTACTCTATATATATTTTGAGCTTCTAATAAATTAGCCCAAAATAACAAAAAACATGACAAAAGAATTATTCTAATTGCCATAATAGGCTCCATTCATAACAAATTAGAAATCATTAAAATTAAACAAATATCCAAACTGAAAAAACGCAAAATAATGTGCATTAAAGTTTGATGTACCATAAAGTATACCAGCTTCGAGATGTAAACCATAGTAATTTAAATTATAAGCTGGTCCAATTCCAAAACTTTTTTTGTAGTTATAATTATTTGGAGATGTAGAATCATCTTCTTCATCTTTGACGAGCATATATGCGCATACTATATTAAAAGATTGTCTTGTAAATCTATTTTGTTTAAATGCATAAGCAAGATCAATTTGAAACCCGGAAGTATAGCCCGGAATATATCCGCCACAAGCACGAACACCAAATTTGTCTATCCAGCCGCCCAAAGCTAAATTAATTCCTCCTGGATGAATAAAACTGATTCCAGCTTCGGCGTAATAATATTTAAAAACATTTGGATTGACAGTATTCTCGCCATCCACATCGGCATAATAATTTTCAATCTTTTTTATATTTTTAGTTGGATAAATAAATATCAGGCTATCAGTTCTCATGATTTTTATTTGATTTGCAGGATCATATTCTATGATTTTGCATTTAACACGTGTTCCATCAACAAGGTACAATACTTTCAGCGAATCTTGAGCCAATAATAAAGATGAACACAAAAAGGCAACTATGAAAACTACAAATCTTATCATAAATATTCCATTTTATTTTTTTAAGCTAATCTCAACTAAAAATTCAGTATCATATTAAATCAACGGAAACAATACATATATCCAACTTGAAGCCAATAACGCCAAGGAGAATGATAGTTTGTGTTGCCAACAAGAATACCTGCTTCAAGATGAAATCCATAGGTATTTAAATTATAAACAGGACCAGCTCCAACAAAATTTCTATTCTCGAATTTATTTTCAAATCCTGAAACGGCAATATTGAGAGATTGTCTTGTTTGAATATTATCATAAAAAACCCAGCCAAGATCTAATTGTACACCATATTTTTCATCTAAGTTTCCGCAAGATATTCTAGCCCCAAAATTATTATTCCACCAACCCAATCCAATATTTAAATCTCCAGGAGTAAAAAAATAACCACCAAATTCAAGGTATCCATTTTTGAAGTTTTGATATTTTGTATCAAATTGCTTAATGACACTAGAATCCGTTACAATTTTTTCAATTTGATCTACTTGATAAACTAATAAACTGCCATCGCTAATTCTGATTTTTATTTGCTTTGATGGTTCGTATTCAATTACTTTACAATTAACAATACTACCATTTTTTAAATACAATTTGTTTTCCAATTCTTCAGCATGAATTGAACATGTAATGCTAAATGTCATTAATAAACATAATATTATTTTCATCATATTACACACATTATATTACTTAACAATTAATAATAACGCCAATTAACGGAAACAATACATATAGCCAATTTGAAGCCATAATTGCACTGGAGATTCAAAAGTTGTATTGCCCACAAGCAAGCCGGTTTCGAGATGAAATCCATGAGTATTGAGATTATAAACCGGCCCAACACCAAAGAATGCATCACTTCCTTCGAAAGTGCTTAATCCTGCTAATGCAATATTAATAGATTGTCTAGTTTTAATTTGATCATATAAAACCCATCCAAATTCTACTTCTCCACCTACAATAGTGCCAGTAGAACCAATTGAGAATCTTAATCCAATATCATTATTCCATTGACCAATACCAATATTAAACCCTCCAGGCGTTAGAATATATGCACCAAATTCTGTATAAGAGGTTCTGTTGTTTGATGAGTTGTTGTTGGTTTGTTGTTCGGCGTTAATATCTGAGCTTAATTTGTCGATTTGGTTAGCTTCGTAAACGTAAACACTACCATCGCTCGTCTTGATTTTTATTTGCTTAGCTGGATCAAATTCAATAACATTACATTTAATAACTGAACCATTTTTTAAATACAAAATCTGAGTAGTTTGCTCTGCTCGGCTCAAGTTAGTAAAAAGAATGAATAGAAATGCAAAAAGAATTGACAAGGAAATTACTTTCATAAAGGCTCCAAATTGTTTATTAAAATAAAAATTAGAAACAAAATAATAAATCATAATGGTTGATTATTGTTGCTACACGCTTAGTTTGGTCTAATAGAAAAACATAAGCAAGCCAACAGCCCAAATATACAAATAATTAATAAATAAAACCAAATAAAAAAGGAAATGGAATAAGTCGATGCCTTATATTAATAAAAAATCAGGGGAAAAGACAAAAAAAAATTGTATTTTTGTTGATTGTACTTGTAAATAAATCAAAAAGAATTTCAAATGGCGCTTTTAGGTAAAGAGCAAATAATTCCAACAATGTTGGAAGATGAAATGAGAAGTTCATATCTCGACTATTCAATGTCAGTAATAGTATCGAGAGCATTGCCGGATGTGCGGGACGGTCTAAAACCAGTTCATAGACGCATACTTTTTGCAATGAATGATATGGGCTTGCTCCCGAATAGACCTTATAAAAAGTCTGCAAGACTTGTGGGTGAAGTGCTTGGTAAATACCATCCTCATGGCGATTCATCGGTCTATGAAGCGATGGTAAGAATGGCTCAGCCATGGGCTATGCGCTATCCGCTTGTCGATGGACAAGGCAACTATGGCTCGGTCGATGGTGATTCTGCTGCGGCTATGCGTTATACTGAAACTCGTATGGCTTCTATATCGAATCATCTTTTGAGAGATATTGATAAAGATACAGTCGATTTTACATCAAACTTTGATGAATCATTGAAAGAACCGACAGTATTGCCAACAGTGCTTCCAAACTTGCTTCTCAATGGTGCAAGTGGTATTGCAGTAGGTATGGCTACAAATATTCCACCGCATAATATCAGAGATGTAGTGCGTGGTATTCAGGCTATGATCCAAAATCCTGACATTACAATCGAAGAATTGATTAAGCATTGCCCGGCTCCTGACTTCCCAACCGGCGGTATTATCTATGGCTATAACGGCGTCAGAGATACTTATATGACCGGCAAAGGCAAAATTATCCTTCGTGCAAAAGTTAATTTCGAAGAAAATAAAACTGGTACTAAACAATCAATTATCGTTTCTGAACTGCCTTATCAGGTCAATAAAGCTTCGCTTATTGAAAAAATGGCTGATTTGGTTCGCCAAAAAGTACTCGAGGATATTTCTGATCTTAGAGATGAGTCTGATAGAGACGGTATGAGAATTGTAATCGAACTCAAACGCGATGCAATTCCTGATGTTGTGCTCAATAATTTATACAAGCATACCCAAATGCAAGTTACTTTTGGTGCTAATATGCTAGCGCTAGTCAAAGGACGTCCAAAAGTTTTATCTTTGCAATCTATTTTGAAGCACTTCATTAATCATAGAGTAACTGTAATCGTACGCAGAACTCAATTCGAACTTGCTGCAGCCGAAAAGCGAGCCCATATTTTAGAAGGCTTTATTATAGCTCTTGACAATTTAGATGAAGTAATCAAGACTATTCGCGAATCGCGCGATCCGGCTACTGCTTCTATAGAATTGCAGTCAAAATTCGGTTTGTCTGAAGTTCAAGCAAAAGCAATTCTCGAAATGCGTTTGCAAAGACTTACCGGTCTGGAACGTGAAAAAATACAACAAGAATATCGCGAAATACTTCAAACTATCGAAAGACTTAAAGCAATTTTAGCAAGCAAAGAACTTCAAATGAAGATTATTAGCGATGAACTTGATGAATTAGTGAATAAATTTGGTGATGAAAGACGCACCGAAATAGTTTATGATTCAAACGACTTTTCTGTTGAAGATCTTATTGCCAATGAAGATGTGATTATTACTATCACTCATAGAGGCTATATCAAGAGAACACCTGTATCGAGCTACCGCCGCCAACATAAAGGAGGACGTGGAGTGAGAAGCACGGGCACTTATGATGATGATTTTGTAGAGCACGTATTCCAAGCTGCTACTCATCATTATCTATTGTTCTTCACTGATAAGGGCAGAGTGTATAGAGTAAAAGTTTATGATCTTCCAGAAGGCAGCCGTAATGCCAAAGGCAGATCATTAGCAAATGTTATTCAAAAATCTCCTGACGAAATCGTGACTGCTTATAAAGCCGTTAAGGAATTCACTGATAATGAATATATTATTATGTGTACTAAGTTTGGTACGATTAAGAAAGTTGAATTGTCTGCATTTGCCAATGTAAGAGTAAATGGCATAATTGCAATCAATTTGGATGATGACGACAGATTGATCTCCGCTATGCTCACTGATGGTACTTGCGATATTATTCTTGGTACTAAGAATGGTCTTGCTTGCCGTTTCAGAGAAAGCGACGTTAGATCTATGGGTAGAACTGCTGCCGGTGTGCGCGGCATTACTCTAGCAGACAAAGACTTTGTCGTCTCAATGGTTGTAATCAAACGCAGCGACTCACAAGTTATCGTTGTTTCCGAATATGGATATGGCAAACGTACCAGATTTGAAGACTTCAGACTAACTAAGCGAGGAGCAAAAGGCGTTATCTCGATGAATATTACTCCAAAAACCGGTCCGGTAGTTAGATTACTTTCTGCTGTGGATACCGAAGACTTGGTTGTAATTACTCAGAAAGGTATTCTAATACGTCAGCCACTCGATCAAATTAGAGTGATCGGACGCAATACTCAAGGCGTTAGATTAATAAGATTGGACGAAGGCGATACAATTGCAGATATTACTACAGTTGCTCATGATGAGGCTGAAGATATCAATGCAGATGAAAATGATTTGCCAATCGGAGATAATACAGTACAAGATACATTGTTGTAATTGTATTAAAATACAATAGATTATAAGTGGTTGACTTCGCAAAAGTCAGCCACTTTTTTTTATCTGTAATATTAGATTGTTTTGTCAAATTAAAGAAATGAATTTCAAGTAAACTCAATAAAAAATTAAAAATATTAATCAGAACAAAAAAAATTTGTCAAGCCTAAACAATATTTTCTTAATTAATACTTTAATTATTTGTCAAAATTGAAAGATATTAACCAATTAAATAGATAAAGAAATCAAAGGGTTGGGTTATGAGTGTACTCGTAAACAAAAACACAAAACTAATTGTACAAGGTATCACAGGCGCTGAAGGAGCATTTCACACAGCACAAATGATCGAATACGGAACAAACGTCGTTGGAGGAGTAACTCCTGGCAAAGGCGGAAGCACATTCGAAGGCAAAGGCGAGATCAAATTTGGCAAGCCGGTGCCGGTATTCAATACAGTGAAAGATGCAGTTGAAGCAACAAAAGCAAATGCAACTGTAATATTTGTTCCACCACCATTTGCAGCAGATGCGATAATGGAAGCAATCGATGCAGAAATTCCGCTTATTATCTGCATAACCGAAGGTATCCCAACAAATGACATGATCAAAGTAAATCAAGCTTTGGCAGCATCAAATTCAAGACTTATCGGTCCTAACTGTCCGGGAGTAATCACTCCGGGCGATGCAAAAATAGGTATTATGCCTGGATTTATTCATAAAAAAGGCAAAGTGGGTGTTGTTTCGCGTAGTGGCACTCTTACTTACGAAGCTGTAAAACAATTGTCCGATTTGAAGATCGGCCAGTCTACTTGTATTGGTATTGGTGGCGATCCAATTATCGGCACTCAATTTATCGACGCTATAAAACTATTTAACGAAGATCCAAAAACTGAAGCTATACTTATGATTGGAGAAATAGGTGGCAACAACGAAGAGATTGCTGCTGAATATGTGAAAAATCATGTGAAGAAACCAGTAATTGGATTTATTGCAGGTCGTACTGCGCCTCCCGGACGAAGAATGGGGCATGCCGGAGCAATTATTTCCGGAGGTAAAGGCACTGCAGACGAAAAAATGAAAGCTCTTTCGGAAGCCGGTATTTATATGGTCGATTCTCCGGCTAATATCGGTATTACTGTTGCTAAAGCTCTTGAAGCTTCAGCTTCTGTTGCTAAAAAAGTTAGAACCAAAAAACAGGCTTCTAAAATTAAGCCTGCAAAAAACTAATTTGAATTGAATCATAGGGATGGTTTGATTATTGTTTTGTAAGCTCTAAAGATTTTAACGATTTATATTCAAATATTTTGAATAATTATCGTTCAAACTTGCAAAACGTTTGTATCAATTCCATTCCTTTTTGTTTTATTTACAAGCACTTATATTAGAAGGATATATTAAAAAATGGAACGTACATTTGCTATTATTAAGCCTGATGCAGTTCGAAAGAATTATAGCGCAAACATTATCAAAATGATCAGTGATGCAGGATTTGCCATAAAAGGCATGAAAATGACACGTCTCAGCCGCGATAAAGCTTCTGCTTTTTATGCAATACACAAAGAAAAATTCTTTTTTGAAGAATTATTGGACTATATGACAAGCGGTCCAATTGTAATTTTAGCACTCGAATCAGATAATGCGGTAGAAAAATACAGAACTCTCATTGGCGCTACTGATCCTGAAAAAGCTGAAGATGGTACTATTAGAAAATTATATGGCGAATCAAAAACTTTTAACGCTGTGCATGGCTCTGACTCTGCCGAAAATGGCAGACTCGAAATCGAAATGATGTTTGGCTATGGTGAGACTTTTTTCGATTAAATGTGTCATTAGAGTTATGTTGAAACAACTTAAACAAATAAGTAGCGAAATTGTTATTGAAAACCCTTATTGGGTTTATAGACGCGATAAATATGAAATGCCTAACGGAAAAACCGGAGATTATCACTTTGTGGATTCGAGAGGTTCGGTTATGGTGATTCCAATTACTAATGATAACAAAATTCTACTGGGCAGGCAATATAGATATCTAAATTCGAGATTTAGTATCGAATTTGCCGGTGGTGGAGTGAAATCAAATCTAAGTATTTATGACAATGCTCTTGCTGAATTAAGAGAAGAATTGGGTGTTGTTGCTGATAATTTAGAGCAAATTGGAGAGTTTAATCCATTTAATGGAGTCACTAACGAGATTTGTAATGTTTTTATCGCAAAAAATATTAATTTTACAGATTCGAAACCCGACGAAAGCGAAGAATTTGAAATACTGGCTCTCAGCAAAGAGCAGATTTTCGAAAAAATTGCTTCGGGCGAAATTTGGGATGGTATGACCATCGCTGCGTTTATGTTGTTTGTTGTGAAATTTAACGGGATGGCGTAAAATGAAAAATCTTTTGATTATGATTACTTGCTTGTTTGCTTTGACTTATGCTTCTTTTTCTCAAAACGAAAAAAGTGTTGAAGAAAAAGAAAAAAAACAAGAGGTTTTGGACTTTAAAATTTCTCCAAAATTCTTGACTAATGTATATTATAAATATATTTTGACTGACAGCACAAATATTTCCAGAATTTTTAAAACAGGAGATACTGTTAAGTTTCAGAGATATATAACATACTATTATACAATCGAAGCACCTGCAATGCCTGAAAACGGCTTCATCACTCTTTCAGTTTCGCTTGATTCCTTGATATATGATTATACCGATGGTGTCAAAAAAGTTCATTATTACACTCAAGACGATGAGGGCGTTCCGCCATATAATCTAAAAGATTTTACGCAAATATCATGCCCTAACGGCTTGAATTATGATATGACTTATTCGCCATATTATGAAGTAGCAAAAATTGACGGCGAAAATCTTATTGAAAGACGCAACTATATTGTTTCGCCTGAAACAGGTATTAGAGATTCTATCCAAAAATTTATTTGGTTGAAAGGCTTAAGCGATGATTTTCTTGCTTCTTTTGCCGATCCGCTCAAAAATATTCTCCCTTTGAATAGAGTGGCTGTGGATTCTACATGGACTAAACCTTATAAATTTTATGTTAACAATGTGCTTTATGTCGATACTGCTGTCACTAAATTAAAAGAATTCGACACAAAGACATTTACAATGGTTGCAGACTTCAAGAATTTAAAAACTGATGAAAAAAATATTTTGACTTTCGGCATAGAAGAATTTGTCAATGTCGATTCTGCTACTGTGGGTCAAGGACAACTAAAAGTTGAATTGACTGCTCGTGGAGTGATTCAGAGTTCTGAATTGAATACTAAGATAAATCAGGTGCTCATATACAAAAATCAGAAATTCAATCAAGTAGTCGATACAAAGTTGAAATATTATTTAGAGAAGATGGTTAGATTTAAATAAAAATATAAATAAATAATTCAAATGGTCGTATTAAGTCTAAATTAATTCGACCATTTTTTTTTGGAATAAGTATGAGTAGAAATCTAATTTCTTATATAGCATGTTCGCTCGATGGATATATTGCAGACATAAATGGAAGTATAGATTGGCTCGATATAAATCCTGCGCCTGAAGATACCGACTATGGCTATGCAAAATTTCTTGAGAATATCGATACGATATTGATGGGGCGAACCACATACGAGCAAGTATTAGGTTTTGATATCGCATTTCCATATAAAGCATACAAAAATTATGTTTTCAGTACAAATCCTGAATATCGAGGTAATGAATTTGTCGAAATTGCGCATGATCCGATCAGACATGTAACAAAACTTAAAGAAAGCGAAGGGAAGGATATATGGCTGGTGGGTGGAGAGAAATTAAATTCAACATTATATGATGCCTCATTGATAGATTCGATAATTATATCCTACATACCAATAATATTAGGATCGGGAATAAAGCTATTTAGGAGTAGAATTCCGAAAAAAATGAATTTAATAAATCACACAAAATTTTCGAATGGTGTAATTCAGTTAAATTTTAAGTTCGAAAAGTAGGATAATATCTTTTTTATTCATTTGTCTGATATTATACTTAGGCTTGATTAATCAATTTAAATTGTTAATTTGGCAAAGGTTTATTATATTTGAAGTTTGTAAATATTATAAATTTGATTAAGAATTCATGAAAAAATTTCGCAATTTTTGTATAATTGCTCATATAGACCATGGCAAATCAACGCTCGCTGATAGACTACTTGAAAAGACAGGCAGAGTGACAGAGCGTGAAATGGTTATGAACCAAATACTTGACGATAATCCACTCGAGCAAGAAAGAGGAATTACCATCAAGCTTCACGCTATTCAGATGGATTATAAGGCTAAAGACGGCAATGAATATACTTTAAACCTGATTGATACTCCGGGGCACGTGGACTTTTCATACGAAGTATCACGTTCACTGGCAGCCTGCGAAGGTGCTATACTTGTAGTAGATGCCACACAAGGCATAGAAGCACAAACTATAAGCAATCTTTATCTGGCAATCGAGCACGATTTGGAGATTATTCCTGTAATTAATAAAATCGATTTGCCAAGTGCTGAAACAACAATCGAAAGTGTAAAAAAACAAATTAGAGATCTTATCGGCTGCAAAGACGATGAAATGCTTCTTACTTCTGCCAAAAAAGGTACTGGCGTCGCAGAAATTCTCGAAGCCATTGTCGATAGAATTCCGCCTCCAAAAGGTGACCCAAATGCTCCACTAAAAGCTCTTATATATGATTCTATTTTCGATCCATATCGTGGGGTTATCGTTAATATGAGAGTATTCGATGGTACTATCAAAGAAGGCGATAAAGTATTATTTATGGCTACCGATATGATCTACGATGTAGAAGAAGTTGGAGTGCTATATATGAAACGCCAGCGCACCGGATCTCTTGCTGCTGGCAATGTGGGTTATTTGACAGCCTCTATCCGAAATCTACATGATACAAAAGTGGGCGATACGATAACTCACGCAAAAGCTCCTTGTGCAGAACCAATTTCCGGTTTCAAAGAAGTGAAACCAATGGTGTTTAGTGGTATTTATCCTGCTGATGCAGATGATTTCGAGTCATTGAGAGAATCTCTGGCAAAGCTGGTGCTTAATGATTCTGCTATTACTTACGAACCCGAGACTTCTAATGCTTTGGGCTTTGGATTCCGTTGCGGATTCCTTGGTTTGCTTCATATGGAAATTGTTCAAGAGCGATTGGAAAGAGAATTTAACGAAACAATTGTTACAACAGTTCCAAACGTAAGATATAAAGTGCTTAAGACAAATGGGGATGTGATTTTTATTGATAATCCAGCTCAATTGCCTCCACCGGTAGAAATAATCGAAATCCAAGAGCCATATATCAAAGCTCAGACAATCACTCCTTCCGAATATATTGGCAATATTATGAAACTTTGCATGGATAGACGCGGTGTGCTGATTAATACTCAGTATTTATCAGAAGAACGTGTCGATCTCACTTGGGAATTGCCATTAGCTGAAGTTGTATTTGACTTTTATGACAAACTAAAAAGTGTATCGCGTGGCTATGCATCATTAGACTATGAGTTTATAGATTTTAGAGAAGGTGACTTAGTAAAGCTCGATATTCTTTTGAATGGCGATCCGGTAGATGCATTGTCTTCTATTGTACACCGATCAAAAGCATATGATTGGGGCAAAAAGCTATGTACGAAATTGAAAGATTTGATTCCAAAGCAAATGTTTGAAGTAATTATTCAGGCAGCAATTGGAGCAAAAATTATTGCCCGCACAACAGTAAAAGCAATGCGCAAAAACGTACTTGCGAAGTGTTATGGTGGAGATATTTCAAGAAAACGTAAACTTCTTGAGAAACAAAAAGAAGGTAAAAAACGTATGAAACAAGTGGGCAATGTCGAAATTCCACAAGAAGCATTTTTGGCTGTGCTTAGTATTGATGATTAAAGAAACTATTTAATAAGATATAAAGAAATAATTATGAAAGATTTTATCTTAAAACTTTATAGCAGCTACAAGCAGAGAAAGGCAAATAAAAAAAAGCCTGTAACAATAGCTGAACACTTGTGGTCTTGGGTAAAGACAATTGTGGGTGCTGTATTCTTTGTTATGATTATTAATGGCTTGCTCATAGCTTCATTTGTAGTGCCCACCGGCTCTATGGAAAAAACAGTAATGACAGGCGACTTTTTGTTCGTAAATAAATTTATATTTGGACCATCTACACCACAATTGATACCATTTGTCAATATACCATTGCCTTATTATAAGTTTCCTGCAATCAGAGATCCAAAAAAAGGTGATGTGATTGTATTTATTTTCCCGGGCAATCGCGACGAAGTTGAAGCCCAAGAATTTCAATATTACTTGAAACGTTGTGTGGCTACAGCAGGAGATACTGTCCAGCTGATCAACAATGTTTTGTATGTCAATGGTCAAGAGCAAAAATTAGCTCCTAATGGTGTTGTAAACGTAGATAAATTTGATGATCCACACGAGCCATTAAAAACATTTCCAAAAGGAAAAAATTGGACACATGACAATTATGGACCAATAAGAGTACCGAAAAAAGGCGATTTGATCAAGCTTAATCAATCAAATGCAGCTGAATGGGAAACATTTATACAGCGCGAGGGTCATACTATCTCTATTGCAATAGATAAAATATTTATAGATGGACAGGCAACATCAACTTATGTTGTCGAAAATGACTATTGCTTCGGTATGGGCGATAATAGAGACCATAGTGCAGACAGCCGTTTCTGGGGATTTATACCATACGACAATGTGTTGGGAACTCCGATAATTGTATATTGGTCTTGGCCTATGGAAGATGATTATGGCAGGCCAATGTCTTTAGTAGAAAAAATCAAGAATATAAGATGGTCTAGAATTGGAACCATAATAGACTAAACAAAGAAAAGCTGTCTCAATTAAGAGGCAGCTTTTTTGTTAAGTATTTATCCAAATGATTAAAATGGAATTTCAGGATTAGTCTTTGATTTAATATTGTTTTTCTCATCAACCAAAATCACTGTCGGTCTGTGTTGTTTTATCTCGTCGTTTTCCAGATTGCAATATGAAATGATTATCACTTGATCGCCGACAGTACCTTTGCGAGCTGCAGCACCATTAAGACAGATTACTCTAGAACCTGCTTCGCCGGGGATAACATAAGTTTCAAATCTTTCACCATTGTTGATATTCACCACCGATACTTTTTCATAGCACATTATATCGGCTTCTTTCATCAGCTCAGTATCTATGGTAAGGCTTCCCTCATAATACAGATTGGCTTCCGTGATGGTAGCTCTGTGTATTTTTGATTTGAGGAATATTCTTTCCATTACTTCTCCAATTTATATTTCTATAAAAATTGCATATAGTTAGACTTGCAAATTAGCTCAATTCTTTTAATTGACAAAATATTTAATTACTTATTCTTTCAATTAAAAATTTTTATTTTTGTAATTATAAATACGGAGTAATATATGAAACATTATATCGGATTGATATTTTTTTTGTTTTTTGCCATCAGTCTGAAAGCACAAAAACTTGAAAAAATTGCTTCTATTGAACTTAATGAAGCAAGTTTTAAGAATAAATATTCAGTCAATCTTATTACAAGGACTAATAAAAATTTGGGCAGGTTTGCTGCAGTCAATCCTTTTGAATTGCTCAAGCCATATTATTCTGCTGAAAATAATAAGGGATTTGTTGTTCAAGTGGAAACTGAAAAAGGCGAAAAGTTTACTTTTTGCTCTTCAGATTTCAATCCAGAACTTCAGGCAATTGCTCCTGAATTATTAATTGGCAAATCTGAAATATTGCCTGCTGATACAATTAAAGTTACCAACAAAGATTTGAGCAAATCCAAGCAATTGGAATCAATAGCAGGAGGAGCAATAATTAAAAAAATCACATTGCAGACTTTGAAATTCAGCGATAGCGAAAAATCTATGCTCGAAAAAAAGTTCTGCTTGATATTTCCGACAGACAAAACAAATGCAAGACTTATTGCTGGAATAAAAAGATTTATTATATTTAAAATCATCGAATCATAGGTGGATAATGAAAAAAATTGTCGAATGCGTTCCAAACTTTTCGGAAGGCAGAGATTCTAAAGTAATTGAAGCAATTGCAGATGCAATTCGTCAGACTCCCGGCTGTACTCTTTTGGACGTAGATCCAGGAGCCTCTACAAATAGAACTGTATATACATTTGTCGGCGATCCTGCAGCTGTAGTCGAAGGCGCATTAGCTGCTACAAAAGTAGCACGCAAATTAATCGATATGCGCAAGCACAAAGGCGAGCATCCTCGCATGGGCGCTCTTGATGTGTGCCCTTTTGTTCCTGTTGCTAATGTTACTATGGACGAGTGCGTTGAATGTGCTAAAGAATTTGGTCGCCGTGCAGGTGAAGAAATTGGTATTCCTGTTTATCTTTATGAATATGCTTCTAATGTCGATTATAGAAAACGTCTGCCTGATATCCGCCATGGCGAATATGAAGGTTTTGCCGAGAAAATTTATAAACCTGAATGGAAACCTGACTTCGGTCCTCAAGAATTTATCCCTGAATGGGGCGCTACAGTTACAGGTGCGAGATTTTTCCTAGTTGCATATAATATTAACATTTTAGGCACAAGCAACCAAGCTCATCGAATTGCTTTAGATCTTCGCGAAGCTGGCCGCGGCGATAACGAACCGGGATTACTAAAAGAAGTTAAAGGTATCGGATGGTTTGTCGAAGAATATAATATGGCTCAAATTTCGATGAATCTTACTAATTATTTGGTTACTCCCGTTCATGTTGCATTCGAAGAAGCTTGCAGGCTCGCTAAAGAATTGAGAGTAGGAGTTGCTGGTTCGGAATTAGTTGGATTGATTCCTCTCGAAGCAATGCTTATGGCAGCCGACTATTATATGCAAAAAGAAAATCTCTTCATTTTGGATGAAGAACAAAAAATTAAATTAGTAGTAGAGAGACTTGGTCTAAACTCAGTAAGCAAATTCGATCCTAAGAAGAGAATTATCGAATATATGATCGAAGAAAAAAATAACGAACCACTTGCAAGCCTCACTCTACGTGGGTTTATTGAAGAAGTTGCCAACCGCAGCTCAGCTCCGGGCGGTGGTTCTGCTTCTGCTGCTATTGCTGCTATTGGTGCTGGACTTGCCTGCATGGTCGGTCAATTGACTTACGGAGTGAGAAAATTTGAAGATGTCGATTCACAAATGCGTGAAAACATTCCGGCGCTATATGAGGCAGTCAAAAAGCTTATTCCAATGGTTGATGCTGATACTAATGCTTTCAATGACTATATGGATGCTCTTCGCATGCCTAAAGATACTGATGAGCAAAAAGCTTTGAGAACTGCAAAGATGCAGGATGGTTTGAAAAAAGCTATCGAAGTGCCTCTTTCCACTATGCGTTATGCTGATAAAGCTTGGGACTCTATGCTCGAAATAGCAAAATATGGTAATATTGCTTCGAAGAGTGACGTCGAAGTTGGGGCTAGAGCTCTCGAAATGGGCATCTGGGGTGCATACAAAAATGTTCTCATAAACATGCCAGGCATAAAAGATGAAGCATTCAAAACAGAAAAAATTGCTGAAGCTGAATCTATGACTAATAGAGCTAAGGCTATGATGGAAAAAGTTCTTGATACTTTGGACAAAAGAGATTCTAAATAATCAAAAACTTTGAATTTATTTAAGCAGCCTTGAATTTTTCAAGGCTGTTTTTTTTTATATTCTATTAATATTTTATCTTTAAGTTTGAATAAAATATTTTACTTATAAATTTTGTATTTTTGCTTATTCACGCATTTGCTTTTAAATTAATTGTTTAGAGGTGCTAAGGATGAAGCTTTTCATGATATTACTATTAGCTTTTTTGTTTTCATGCAGTTCTTACGATGATATTCAAAAGAAATATATACATCTTGAATCATATAGTTCTACAAAATTTAACCCACAATTTAGAGATGATGTTGACACATTAATTGATAATCTATACTTTTATAACATGACAGACGGAAAAAAATGGACTGATTGCTTTCAATTGGAAAATATTTACTATGTTTTCGTTTGGAGATCTAAAATAAATAAAGATGGTATTAAACAACAAAAATTCAGCGATTTTCGTGATGAAAATGATTATAAATATACACGAGTATTAATATTATGGGATATGGATAATAGATCATATAAATTGTATGATTCAATATATTTTTTAAAAGATGGGAATATACTTTACGAAACAAAAAGCTATTGTTATTTGGTTGAAAGAGTTAATGGATACCCATATTTTTATACGGATCCTCCAAAAGATTACTTTAGTGGTATAATGATGATTAACAAAAAAAACAAACATAATCCGGTTCAAATTAAATTTCGAAACGAAGAAATTGTGTTAGTCGATGAAGTTAATGGAAATTTGAGAGTAGTAACCTGCAAGTTAGAAACACGATCTACAGTATTTGATATATTGTTTCATTCTTTATCAAATAGATATATGTTGGGACAATATATTAGCTCAGGCAAATATGCAGAGTACATATTCAATCAGGAATGCAAAATAATTTCTAATACTGAACTAGATAATTTTGATTATGAATAATAAATTGATAAAAGGATACATCAAAAAAATAAAAGACAGATGCAAAAATGAATCTGTCTTATAAATATATCGGCAAATTTTTTTTAACCCGTTTATTTTATCATTAAGCCGATTTATTTAGAATTTTTAATTTCTTTGATTAGTCTAATAACTTCTGCTTCGAGATTGTCTTGATTAGCTCTTGCAGCAAGATAAGCTTCGAAATCTTGAACAGCCAAATCTTTGGATTTCATAGCTTTATAAAGGACAGCTCTTCCATATAAAGCAAGATAATAATCCGGCTTGATAGTCAAAACTTTATTATAATCTGCAAGGGCTTCTTTGTCCTTTTCAGTATAATATAATATATTAGCTCTTGCATAAATAGCTTCAGCATAGTCAGGACGCAACTGAATAGATTTATTGAGTGCAGCAAGTGCTTGATTGTAGTCGTTCAATTCGTAATAAGTCAAGCCCAAACCAAGATAAGCATCAGCATAATTATTGTCAGATTCAATCGCTTTATTAAAATCAGATTTAGCATTTTCATAGTTCTTAAGGTAATAGTAAGCCATGGCTCTGCCATAGAAGGCAGGAGCGTATTTGTCATAATTCTTTAATGAATTTGTATAAAATTCAATCGCTTTATCATAACTTTTATTCTTAAGTGCATTATAAGCAGATTGAATATCGTTTTGCTGTGCAAATACAACTGTAGCTGTCATCAAAGCTAATATAAATACAATTTTTCTCATCATTTTCTCAAATTTTAATAATTTCTAAATTAACATTAAAAACTATTATAAACAAATTGTTAAAGACGTTTTGATTTTATCAAATCAATTGCAGGTCTTACTTTACCCTCAGTTTTTTTAAGAATTATTTTTGCATTTTCCTTGTCGGTATCGGCAAGTATCATAACGATAGCAGTTTTCACATGCCAATCAGCTTCAATCAGTTTTTGTTCGGCTTCGTCGTAATCAACTCCGGTCACCATCATCAAAGTCTTTTTAGATCTCTCGACAAGCTTTTTATTAGTAGGCTGCAAATCAACCATTATATTGCCATAAGTCTTGCCAAGCTTTATCATGGCTCCTGTACTAATCATATTAAGAACTAATTTCTGAGCAGTACCACTCTTCATGCGAGTAGAACCGGTAATTACTTCCGGACCAACATTTGGAGAGATAATAATATCAGCTTTAACTTTTTTTTCAAGTATGAAATTTTTATCGACAGTAGAAATCAGAATAGTTTTAGCACCAATTTCACTAGCTTTTTCTAAGGCGCCAAGCACGAAAGGAGTTCTGCCGGAAGCAGCAATCCCACACACAACATCGATTGGGCTTATATTATTAGCAAGAACCAAATCAGCACCTGATTCAGGTTTATCTTCAGCGCCTTCTTGCGATCTAAAAACAGCTTCTTTGCCGCCAGCAATAATGCCTTGCACCATTTCAGGATCCGAGCCATAGGTAGGAGGGCATTCGGAAGCATCCACAATCCCAAGGCGTCCGCTAGTACCAGCACCAAAATAAAAAAGTCTGCCTCCATTTTTGAAAGCATTATATACAATTTCTACTGCTTGGGCAATTTGAGGAATTTCTTGTTTGACTGCTAAAGGGACCAAAATATCTTGACTATTAATCAATTCGAGCATATCGACAGTCGCTAGAGTATCGATCAAAGTCGATTCAGGATTAATAGTTTCAGTTCTAATTTTTGCTAATTCTTTGAATAATTCGCTTTCAGCCATTATTTATTACGCACATAAATTTTACCGATTACAGCATCAGATTTGTTGATCAATCTGATTTTATCAATTTTTTCTTCGCTCAAAGTGATACCCGAAGCCATCAAATTCAATCCGGATTCGGTCATAACATTTCGAGCAAGTATCATACCTTCTTCCAATTCATTGATTTTATAAGCAGATTCCCTACCTTTTTTGCCAAGTTCGCGCGATACTTCACGAGAACCGAGGAATTGGTCATAATAAGCTACAACCCTATTATCATATAGCCGTTTAGACTCTAAATATAATATTTCCATAGTCTTAGCATCATTATCCGCATTTTTCTTTAAGAGTTCTTCATAGTCCATCGCAACTCTTAGAATACGCGAGCCAAGCGGGATTTCCCAGCTTTTCTTTTGGTCAGGTATGCCGGTAGCATCAAAATTTTCGTATATATGAACAAGAATATCAACAATTTTTTCTTGTCCTGGAATTTTCGACACCATTTTATGTGCAAATTTAGGAACTTCGTGCATGATTTCCGAATAAACAATACCTTTGATCATGACAGGATTGAAAATTAAATTTTCTTTAAGGAAGAGTTTGCCACAATAACAAATTTTGGCAGCTCTTTTAATATTCCATATTTCTTCTTCAGTATCCGCCATATATCGGGCAATAAATGCAGCAGCCTCGGTGATTCTTTCGATGCTTTTCGATATTTCTGCCATACGAACATTCTGGAAGTTTTCAATGAATGAATACATAGCATCGACATTCTTATTAAGCTCGTCTTTTAGTCCATCCATCTCTTGCTTTTGCTTTGCGGCTTTTTTCTGGAATTCAATATGCCGCATTGCTGTACGCATTTTAGCAATGAAGGTATCTACGCTAATAGGCTTTGGAAGAAAATCATCTGCACCTTGCTGAAGAGTTTTGAGGTTTGTTTCAGGGTCGAGATTGGCAGTAATCATCAATACATATGCATCTTTTAAAGTATCATGAAGCCTGATTTTCTTTAATAATTGCAATCCATTGAGCCCGGGCATGTTGATATCAGACACAACAATGCAGGAGCTGGTTTCATTATTCAACGCATTCCATGCTGCTGCACCTTCGTTATGCACAATTAATTCTGCTTTTGGAAACACTCGAGCAATCAGTGTTTTCAGAGTCAGAACTATTGCATTTTCGTCATCGACTACATATATTCTTACTTTATCTTCCAATTCAAACCTCTCACTTATTTTCATAAATATATCAAATAGTAGGCCATTAGATTCATATAGATTTTTATATATTATTAACGTAATCTATACTATTATTCGTTATATT
>CAZBNQ010000009.1:0-22518 GCA_964493035.1 uncultured Hyphomicrobiales bacterium
TTCTGTCATTTCAGAAGGGACACAAATCTAAGACTTTTTTTTATTCTGTGCAAATATTTTTTGTATTCTTTGTTAATTTTAGCCCTTAGTTACAAACTTCAAACCTATGATTGAGCCTATTAACAGCATCAAAAATATAAGCCTTGGAAGCTCTGCCGGCTCTTTAAATAAAATTATTCCGGCAATTACTGTTAGAGCTGCACCTATACCAGTCCATACTGCATAAGCTGTGCCAATCGGTATTCCTAGATTTATTGCTTTATTAAGTAATATAAAACTTAAGATTGATGAGACAAAAAACCAGAATGATGGCCAAAATTTCGAAAAATTCTCTGAATATTTCAAACATACCGTAAAAATTACTTCCATCAATCCACCGATCACTAAATATATCCAAGCCAATTTGTCATCTCCCATATTAAAAAAAAATAGCAGAGCCCATATAGCTCCGCTATTCTTATTAGTTTAAATAAATTAATTTGCTACAGGCATTAATACAGTAACATACGAAGGAACCATTCCACCTGATTCGAGCTGCTTCAAATTTTTCACTGTTGATGCATCAAGTACTGATTCGTGCCTTACTACCAACATATTATTTTTGGTTAGCACCGTTTGGCCCATCATCATACCAACTTCAAGCTCTTGAACTGGTATCTCTTTTTCAACCATCTTTTGTCCTGTACTATGAGATATTGTAATTTGGTCAGATCCAACAATCACGTCATCTTCAACTAATGTTTCATCTTCGAATTTATCATCCGGCAGTAAATCAATATTAGTTACCTTCAAATCATGAGCAGCAGGTACCAATGATGGAATTGCTCTCTTTTTCACAAGATCTTGAAACAAATTGAATACATCATAATCATACCAAGTAGCCCGACGGTATAATGATTTTATGCATTCATCATGCCTTGCTTTTGTTTCAGCAATAGTCTGCACAACTTCGCCTTTAGATCTTAAAGTTCTATATTGATCAATAGTAAGTCTATAAACATTATTATGATAATAATTAGCTATTGAAATAATCTGAGCTTCGTGCGAAAACATTTTATCAGAAATCCGATTTGGCATGCCTGTGCCATCGTGATGCTCCCATAGCTGAGATACAGCATTGACTTGATTTCGCAATTTTTTGACTTTTGCAAGTGCTTCTATAGTCTTATTAAAGTTTTCGAAGTATAACTTTCTTTCAGCTTCGTCAGCTATATCATGAGGATCGACAAGCATAAACCTCACAGGCATATTGTTATATACTGAAGTGTGTAGCATTCCAATCATTACTACTTGAGATATCATTTCCTTAGTCATATTCAATTCTTCAGCTAATTCTTTAGCTACTACAATTACATTTTTAGAATGACTAGTGAAATAATATCTTTCAGAATAATTAGATATACCAGATAGCGCTTGTACTCCTTGAGTAAACATTTCTTGATTTTCGATCAATGCTTTTTTTAGATATTCAGTCTTTGATTCCAAATCTTTGACATTTTTCTTAAGCTCGATCATCAATTGTCTGTTTTTCTTGTTTGAATTATAATTATCAAGCGAAATCTTTACAGCTTGAATTAGTGCTAGTTCGTCTACCGGTTTAAGCAAATACATATATGCATGAGCCTGATTAATAGCCGGGATCAAATCTTTTGGAGTTGAATATCCAGTAAGTATTACTCTAACAGCATTGGGTATAATTTTTATTGATTGTTCCAAAAACTCGGCACCACTCATCCCGGGCATTCTTTGATCACTTATAATAACTTCAGCTTGGAATCCATCCTTTAATATTTGTAGTCCATCTTCTCCGCTTTCAGCAGTTTTCACATTATAATGCTTCGAAAGCAATAGATTCATTATTTTTAAAAAAGCCGTCTCATCGTCCACCAAAAGTATATTGCCTTTGGTTTGTGGAGCATTTTCCTGTTGTGCCATTTCACCTTCTCACTCAATTTTATCCATGTTTTTCATGTTATCAAGAATGATACCAAAAAATATTTTTGAAAGTAAGACTAATAACGTTATATTAATATATAAATTTTTATTGATAAATTTAAATTAATTATTTAGTTAGCAAATTGGTTAAAGAAAACAATCAAGAAGTTCACGAAGAATCTCAAATCGAGATCTTTAGAATTCAAATGAACAGGAATTCTGCTATTTTAATTGCAGTAATTATGCTAGTTTTTTACTGCATAACAGTTCCTTTTGTTTATCCATTGATTAGTTCATCAGCTTTAATGTTGATGGTTATCCCGGCATTATTATCTGCTGGTCTCTTAGGTTTGCGTTTTGGATATTCATTTTTGACTTTTGCTGCTCTTTATTCTTTAATATATTTATATATAATTGATGTTCCTAAAGATAAGATCACACTATCTTTTTTGCCAGGCGTTGTAATGTCTTATTTCATTACTTTCTTTATTGCAAAACTCCATGACTTATCCGTGAGAATAAAAAAAGAGCTTAAAGAAAAACTTGAAATTGAAAAAATTGCACTTAGGAAAAACTCAGAACTACAAGTATATATGGAACGCTTGGAAGACGAGATAACTGAAAAATATCATGCAGAAAAAATCCTTCGCAAAAGCGAAGAACAATTTCGCAACCTTGTCGAAAAATCAAGAATTGGAATTATTATTGACGATATAAATGGAAACCTTACGTACTTTAATAATGAATTTATGAATATAACTGGATATTCTGAAGACGAACTTAAAAGCATTCATCTCTATGATATGATTTTTCCTGATGATCTGCCTTTGGTTTTAGAATATCATAACAAAAGAATTCAAAAGATTGAAGTTCCAAGTAAGTATGAAGTTAGAATGATCAAAAAATCAGGTGAATTGATATATTTAGAAATAGATGTTGTTTTATTGAAAGAAAAAGATCTAATCACCGGCACAAGGTCATACATCTGGGATATCAGCTCCAAAAAAGAAGCCTTAAAAGCTTTAAAAGAAAGTGAAGAGAGATTTAGAAGCATATTTGAGCATTCACCTTTCGGTATTTATAGAATAAAATCAAGTGGCGAATTAGTATATGCAAGCAATAGTTTTGTTAATATATTAAGACTTAAGTCAATTGACGACATTATTGGAAAAAACATTAGCGAGTTATTCGAAAATTCAACCCATAGAAAAGAAATTATTGATGTATTAATTAAAGAAAAAACACTTAATTCTATTGAAAATGAATGGACTTGTTTAGACGGCATGGTATTTTGGGGAAGAGAAAGTGCATGGGTTGTATTTGATGAAAGCAACAACATTGAATATTTTGATGGTATTATCGAAGATATTACAAGCAAAATTCAAGTAGAAGAAGAGCGAAAAAGCCTTACTGAGCAGTTGCTTTCTGCACGATCAGAACTTAAAATACTGAGTGGACTTTTGCCAATCTGCTCCTCATGCAAGCGAATAAGAGATGAAGAAGGATCCTGGCTTGGAATAGAATCATATATAGACGAACATTCCGAAGCAGAGTTTAGCCATGGTATCTGCCCTGATTGCGCACGCAAATTATATCCTAGTTTGTATTAATTTTTTTCAGCAATTCTGAGTTTAGCACTTCTAGCACGTGGATTTCTTTTAATTTCCTCTTCATTAGGAACTATGGGTTTTGGTGTAATTAATTTTATAGCTGCTTTTTCGATAATAGCATCTTTTGCTTGGCGGTTTACTTTTGGTGCATAAGAAAATTCTTTAAAGACTTGCTTTACGATTCTATCTTCAAGCGAATGATATGAAATAACCACAATTCTACCACCCGGATTGAGCAAAGGAATAACACATTTCAAAGTATTTTCCAAAACAGTCAATTCATTATTGACAGCAATCCTAAAAGCTTGAAACACGCGCGACAAGGCTTTGAAATGGAATACTTTAGGAGTAACTTCTTCGACAATTGCTCTAAGGTCGAAAGTAGTTTTAAGAGTTCCCGCACGGCGTCTATCAATAATCCGCCGTGCAATAACTCTTGATTGAGGCTCTTCCCCGTAGTTGCGAAGGATAGTTTCTAAATCCTCTTCGGTAGCTGAATTCAAAAGTTCTTCTGCTGTGATGCCATTTTCGCCAAATCTCATGTCCAAACGTGAATCAACACGATAAGACAGCCCCCGAGAATCGGTATCAAGTTGCATCGAGGAAACGCCCAAGTCGAGCAGAAGACCATCAAACATCCCTCGCATCTTTATTATGCTGCATGCCCCATTGTAACAATCGTTGATAAGCTCAATTTTCGATGGCGATTTTTTTAGTTCTTCCTCGAATCTAATCTTGCAATGCTCAATAGCATTGATATCCTTGTCGAACGCTAATAGAATCCCCCCAGAATCTAAACGCGACAAGATTTCGGCTGCATGCCCACCGCCTCCGAGTGTGCCATCAACGTAAATGCCACATTTTTTTGTAATTAAATTGTCAACGCACTCTTTTAAGAATACAGGCAGATGATAATCATACTCGACTGCCCCGGACATATCCGGTTTCTGCCTTTTCTTAACAATTTTCTTTTTTTTCTTGCTGCCTGCCATAGCTATATCGTCATAACTGTTGCAGCAACTGATTCATACGATTCGTCATGCCCTTGCAAGTATTTCTCAAATTCTTCAGGATTCCAAAATTCAATATGGTCTACCATACCTACTATCACTACTTTTGTGTCTATACCTGCAAATTCCAGAAGCTTTTTGGGAATACTTATTCTTTGTTGTGCATCGAGGCTTGTCTCTTCGCTCCACATCAAAAGCATTCTCAAAAAATATCTATTCTTAGGATCGTATTGATTTAATTGTTCAAATTTTTCTTCGTAATTACGCCATTCATCCAAAGGATATGCCACAACACATTTATCGACTCCGCGTGTAATCGCAAAAGTATCGTTTGCTTCCGGCGATACGCTCTTTCGCATCTTTGCCGGAATGCTCACCCTACCTTTGTTATCGATAGAATATGTTTCTTGTCCTTTGAAAAAAGCCATTTCTTTTCCTATTTTTATTATGTGGGACTTTTTGGATATATTTACCACTTTGCCCCACTTTTCAACACGCAATATACATAATTCGATTTATATTAAGAAATATTTTAATCATTTGTTGAAAACTTTTATTAATTCTCAACAAAACTAAGTGTTTTAAATTATAGAATATTAGAAATTTTGTTGTAGAAAGTGGGTAGCTTGATTATGACAAACGAGAATCAATCTAAGGTTTGATAGAAAAAGGAAAAGCATCACCCACAATTCACCACAAATTGAAGATAATGCTTTAAATTTTTCAGAATATATTTTTAGTGTTTATGTTCGTGTTCGGCGAAGTCTTTTCTCAAATCTTTTAATTTATTTATTGTCTGCTCTTTTAATTCAGCAAGAGTTTCGTCGCTAAGCATTTTCAAAGTTTCTTCTCTCAATACGCCCCATTTATAATGAAGCGGGCAAGGCTCATCAACTGAGCAGCCTGGAAATCCCAACACACAGCGTCTGAAGACATCCAACCCGTCAATTGACTCAACAATATCTATCAATCTGATTTCTGAAGGATTTTTCGAAAGAAAAAAGCCTCCGCTCTTTCCTTTTTTTGATGCTACTATTCCGCTTGAAGTAAGACTTTGCAATATTTTGGAGACAAATTCTTTGGGGATATTCAATTGTTCTGAAATCTCTATTGCGCTGAAGCATTGCCCTTCGGCTTGAGCTGATAAAAAAAGCACAGCCTGAAGTGCTAATTCACATTTTTTCGAAAAAATTACAGTCATACCAAAACTCCAAAATATTTTGTTTCAAAAATAAAAAAAAATCACGGAAAATTGTAAAAATATCATTAATTTAAGGCGGGGATTTAATAATTTTTTTTGAGACAGCCATGAAGAGGAAACTAAGCTTAGCATTGATTAGTTTATTTTTGGTAATTTTCACTAATTCTTATGTATACAGTCAAGGTTCTGCCGGCGACAAAGCCAAATACGAATCACGATATATTATTGATATGCCTACTGCTGGAGTTTTACCAAAAGGCAGCTATCATATTATATGTAATTTTATGAATAATGGCGGAATTCTATCAGAAATCGCTATTTCACCATTTAAAGATTTCATTGTTGGTATTAGTTATAGCGGTTCGGGTATTATTGGATCTGAATCTCCTGTTTTTCAAGGCATTCCCGGTTTTCATTTAAAATATAGAATTATTGACGAATCTATCAATTTCCCTGCTCTTGCTTTGGGTATTAACACTCAAGGCAAAGGTGCCTTCTCTCCTAAAGACAAAAGATTTGAAGTAATTTCGCCCGGTGCTTATATGGCTTTAAGCAAAAACTTCTTGAATGGTATTGGCGAATTTGCTCTTCACGGTGGGATCAACTATTCTTTCGAGCCTCCTTCTGAAACTCGCAGTGGCAATTTTTATCTCGGTGCTGAGCAATCTATTGGCTATCGTGCTGCAATTTGTGCTGAATATAATGCTGATTTTTATGATAAAAATAAAAAATTTTCTAATAGCGAAGGCATTCTTAATATGAGTGTAAAATATTCGATTGCTGCTGGACTTACTCTTGAGCTTCAATTCCGTGATATACTCGAAAGCCGAACAAAAACTAAGCATGCTACTCGTTTTGTCGGCTTTGATTTTGTTTCCAATTTTTAATTTTATTCTTTGATTACTTTGAAATATTCAAAGTTTCCTGAATATTCAATTTTTACTATATATAATCCTGAAGGAATCGTTGAGTCTAAATCGAACTCTATGGTTCCTTTTGAAATATTATATGATTCTAAGTATTGAATTGACTCCTCATAATACTTTCCATTTGCAACAAGCTCTCCAAACTGATTATATATACCTGCATTCATACTATTATTTTCATTTGGTCTGATAGCTTTAGCAATTGGGATTGTAAGTTTTTTAACAAAAGGATTTGGCAAAGGACTATTAGCCACAAAATTGGTACCGCTTAGTATCTCGCGTGTAGTAAGATTAATTTCTCCACCGCATCTCGAATCGCTTGCATAAGTATTCGGAGCTCCATAGGCAGCCAATGGCAAATAGTGATCATTGCAGATATCAGGAAGCAACAAAGTATCAAGCTGCCAGCCCAAATCTGTTGCAGAATAGCATAACATCAATTTCTGCGATTCTCCCGGTTCGATTACTATTGGTAAACGGCTTTGAGGTATCGAAAATGCAATCTTATAAAACAAATATGGCTTGTCAATTATTGCTTGTTTTGAACTTTGATTTTTAATTAGTAATTCTTTGCAATAAAGCCTCATATAGTTTACTGTATCGAATGAGAAAATCCCTTTATCTTCGACCGATAGAATGCTTAGTTGATTTGTATCGTTGCGTAATGCTATAAATTGAGAAGGTGAAGTCCCTTCGCAGCCAAATTCATTTACAGCTACCACATAATAATTATCTTCTACATCAGCAGCAATAACTCTATTTGTTGAAATTACACCTGTTATTTTGTCTCTATACCATCTATATGATTTATAGCCTGCAGTTGCAGATAATTCCACCGAGTCTCCACTGCAAATATTTGTTTTGCCTTTCACTGTAATTTCAGGAATTGGCAGTGGATGAAATTCAACTTTAAATGAACTTGTATTTGGGCAGCCATTTGAATCTGCTACAGTAACTTCATAGACATCCGATTTTTTAACTATAATAGACTGAGTAGTTTCGCCGGTACTCCATTTTATATACTTATATTGTTTGTTGATGGCAAGTCTTACGCTATCGCCCTCGCAATATGGACCTGCATCTGATGCGCTGATACTAACGTTTGGCTTGGGAATAACATTTACTCGAATCACTTTTGTAGTAGCCGAATCGCAGAATGTATTATATGCAAAGCAATAGTAATCGCCTGATTTTTTGACTACAATTGAATCTGCCCGAGAATTATCATTCCATCTCATATTTTTATATGGCATATTTAATTTTAGAACTACTGAGTCTCCTTCGCAGAAACTAATTGGGCCCAAAGCAGAAATAGAAGGAAGTATCAGAGACTTATTAACCATGCGATAAACACCGTGACCTACAACCCAACCTGTAGAATCATTAACCATCCAAATATCATCAAGATCAGTGCCTGGATCGATCCCACAATTTTTTGAGACCCAATTTTTGCCACCGTCAGAGGTATAATAAAGCTGGTTTTTCAATCCACAACCCCAACCTCTAAGTGTATCCAAAAGAAAAGTACCATAGGTAGGATATAAAAGTCTAAAATCTCTCCAACTTTTACCATTATCCACAGAAAATCTGAAACCACCGGACCCATTGCCAAGCGTAGCACCATCGCAACCTTCAGAATAGGGCACTAAAAAGGAATTGCCAATATTTGTAATTTCTTCTTGCCAATCATTACCTCCGGTCTTAGAAAACTTAGCCCAACTCCTTCCTCCGTCTGTTGTGCGCCAAATAAATCCGCTGCTTGAAGCATAACCTAAACCATCTTCAGAATACATCATCACATCCGACAATTTTGTACCAGGTTCGTAGTAGAAGGCTTCATACCAAGTTTGTCCGCCATCATTTGTTTTATAAAAGCTTTGGCGACCGTCGCAGATTCCACCAATAACATATCCAACTTTGGGAGTAATAAAGTAAGTGCCCCAAAGTGTTACCATATTATCGTAAGGAGTAACATTTCGCCAAGATCTACCACCATCTGTACTTTTATATATGTAACCTTCGCCAGAAGTATATCCTGTTTTTGAATCAGCAAAGTGAATACTTTCGAGCTGATTAACTCCAAAAATCGTTGCACCCTCCCAAGTCTCACCGCCATCAGTAGTCCTCAACACCTTGCCTTGGTATCCACAAACCCAGCCATATCTTGGGTCCTCTTCCAAAAAATAAATATCCAGCCAATAATTTGATGCATATTGAGATGGAAGGTCAACTTTTTCCCATTGCTGTGCAAGTACATTGAAAGAATTTATTATTAATATTAATAGCAAGCAATATATCTTCTTCATATAAACCTCACGGTTTTTTAATTGTTTTTTGTATTAACGAATATAATCATATACTAATATATGTTATAATTACCCGAAAAGTTACATTACGTTGCAACTTTTCTTAATTTTAGACTGTATTACTTTTAAAAAATTTAAATCTTTTTATCTCAGTTTACAAAAAATGCTGTTATTCATTTACATTAAATCGATTAGCAAAATGCTACTTGCTTTTAATTTGGGAACAAATTTTCCCCTGTTTTTGTTCAATTTCTTTTCTTGCTAAAATAATACTTGCCCTCGGCAGCCATCATTTCCAATCAGTGACAATTTGTCACGGCTTCATTTCCTTCCATTTCCATACCTTGTTTCAACTTGCGCCAATATGCTTGAGGATCAACACTTTCTGATAGTATTCCGACTACATCCACAACTGAAAAACACCATTTTTCAAATTCATCATTCCATAATGACCGCACTTTTATATCTTGAAATACTTTAATTGTTGTTTTATTTGCTCATTCCTTATATGACAAACACATGGCATGACATATTTCTTTGGTTAAAGCATTTTCAATTAATATAGGTCAAATTCCTATGTTTAATTATTTAATATTTGTTTCTAAATTATTCAGAGAAACAACTTATACTCATGAAATTAAACAATTCAAATATCATACTCAAACAAAAACAAACAAGGCTTCAATAAACTTGTTGAAAGTGTTTATTGAAGCCCTAAAAATAGAATTTATTATTTAATTTTTGGGAACCATTCTCATATTTTGCCCCCAACGCATTTGCTCTTCCATTCTGCAAGACCACACAAGCTGGTCGTTCCAAACAGTAATATCCGGGCATCCATCGCACATATTTATTCTTCCGTCTTCATAAACATCAGCAGGCTGAATTATCATTACAGATTGAAAATGAATTTTATTGAAAAATGCCAATGGATTTTTCAAAAATGCTCTGAAATAATTCTTTGCCATTTCCCTAATACCTTTATCTATTGGGGCAGCAAGGAAAAACAATCTGCCTTTGCTCTGAAGATTTGGTTTTGAATATGCAAGGTATGAACCGGTGAATAAATGCTTAACAGTCTGAACTAACTCCATAAATTTTGGTCCGGCATATCCAAATATTTCATGTTTATTGCCAAAGCGCCCAGTCATCAACCACTTATATGTATCCGATTTTTCTGTACCATTTAAGAAAGCGCAAGGCATAAATCCAGGCTCAGTCTTTCTAATCAAGTCAACTAACTCAGGAGCACTAACGTCAGTACGTCTGTGGTCATCGTTAGTAGAATACATCATATCATCAAAATGGACTTGCTCTCTGCCCACATAGAAATCAAAATTCTTACCAATAATTGCCATTCTATAAAGAATGAAAACCATAACATGAATTTTATCAATATGCTTTTGTCCAAATTTCAGCAAATCTGGCACATACTGCATAGTTTCAGGATATATTGTAGCATTAAAAGAGCAAGTAATGCCACCGACTTCTTTAATTAAGTCTGCAAATTTCAATCTTAACTCATTTAGTTCAAGCTCATTTTTTCCTTTCCAAGCAGGACGATTTTGCCCGCTATCAACATGAAAAGTAAAAGCTTCAACACCTGCATTTTTAAGTTCAATCAATAATTCTTTTGTAAGTAGTTCGCCATTAGTATTGATCACCGGCTTCCAACCTTTATTTTTCACCATTCTCACAATCTCTACAATGTTAGGGTGAGTCAATGGTTCACCTCCGGCAATTGATACACCATCGGTCTTACGATACTTTTCAAAAATATCGAGTTCATGCGCAATTTCTTCTAAAGACTTATGAGAAGAATTCCTATTCTCTCTATAACAGCCATCACAGTATAGATTGCACTTGCTTGTCGGCTCCAGCCACGATATTGAGTTATCAGCTAGATTCCAGGGCAATCTGTATAACAAATTCGGCTTGAGTTCTTGTTCCATTGTTTGCCTATAATTTGTGTTAGACTTAACTATGCAATTTAAGAATTTTATTTTAATTATTAAGTTTTAACAATTAATTCCTTATTAATTAACTATAAAAATAGATGCTTAATATAAATAATTTTCCATTGCATTCGTAAACTTAATGATAGCTTTATATTAATCTTGGAGAACTTATGCAAAGAAGAGCATTTCTTAAAGGCGATTTAGTCGAAACCAAAGAAATCGACAATCCCAAATTGAAACCGCTTATGCTCGAAAAGTTCAATGATAAACTTTCTTTTGAACAGGCAGCACATCTGCTTAAAAGAATTACTGTTGGACCTACTCCCGAACAAGTTTTGAGCATTACCGGCAAAACTCCTGACCAAGCACTAGACATTATATTGGGCACAGGCAACGAGGCTCTGCCAGAACCTTCTAATAAACTAAAAAATTGGTTAGACATTACAGAATTCAATCCTTTAGAGCAGATCACCGATATCAGGTTTGAAATCGAAGGTAGGATGAAATCCAGATATCGTGAATTTATCGATTGGTGGCTCGATCAAATGAGGGCTGAAAACTCTCCTTCTATGGAAAAACTTACGCTTTTTCTATCTACAATCTGGGCTATCGAATTCACTTTCGATACTGAAGCTTTAATGCCTCCGCCTCTTTTATTTAAAAACAATCAACTTCTGAGAAAACATAGGCTCGGTTCTTATAAAGAATTGGCTACTCAAGTTACTCTCGATGGCTCTATGCTTCTATATCAAAGTTTATTTTATAGCACAAAAAAAGCTCCTAACGAAAATTATATGAGAGAACTTATGGAGCTATTCACTATGGGGATTGGCAATTATTCCGAAGCTGATATTCGCGAAGGTGCAAAAGCTCTTACCGGCTGGCGAACTGCTGCATATAAAGGCCAACCTGCTCCTAATGGTGCTTATAGCACTTATTTTTCGCCTCCGGATCATGATACCAATCAGAAGACTATTTTTACTAAATATAATATTGCTCCGAGAACTAACGACGACAACACTGAATTTCAGGTAAAAGAAGAGGAAGTTGCCGGTTTGGTTAATATATTATTCCAAGAAAAAGCAATCCCTATTTCCAAATTTGTCGCAGAAAAAGTTTATAAGTTCTTTGTTTATTCGAGCCCTGGAGATGTCGATTATACTATTATCGACGACTTAGCTGAGCAGTTCAGACAAAACTCCTTTTCTTTAAAATCACTTTATAGATATTTATTTACTAGCACATATTTCTATGATGATAGATTTATCGGTGCTCAAATAAAAACTCCTCCCGAATTTGTAATCGGTTTGGAAAGACTTTTAGCTGGCGATTTGGATAATATTGCAGGAAGATCTACCCGCAATGCGGTTTTTGATTTAGAACAAGTGCTCTATGACCCGCCAAATGTTGGTAGTTGGGCTGGTTACAGATCTTGGCTCAGCACCAATACTTATCCTTTGAGAGTTGATTATGCCAAAGCTTTAGTAAATTCTTTATCAGACTCTCAACTAATTGACTTTGCAAAAAAATTCTCTGAAAATACTAATGCAGATAAATTAGCAGAACAAATCACTACGTTAATGTTATGCAGAAAGCCTGCAAATGCGAGATTTGCACAATTCAAAACAGCATTATTAAACAATCTGACAGAATCAGAATGGGGCAGCAAATTATCAGCTAATGATCAAGCCTGTTCTGCGGGAATAAAAGCCCTACTTAATGCAATCATTTTTTCACCTGATTTCCAATTATGCTAATGGAGGAGCAAATGAAAAGAAGAAACTTTCTAAAAAACACTGCTGCTGTTACTGCCGGTGCTGCTATTGCTCCTTACGTCATGAAGGGCCAAAAGCTATATGATGTGGTCCCTACCGAAAAAATTCTTGGAGCTGCAGATGATAATATAACTATTATTATCGAAATGTTTGGTGGAAATGATGGATTGAATACTATTCCTCCTTATCATCAAGAAGATGAATATATGAAACTGCGCCCAGAGCTTAATATACCAAAGTACAAGGCACAAAGATTTGGCTCGAGCGATTTATATATGCATCCTGCTCTTATCGAAAATTCACACAAAAGCGGGATGATGCGATTGATGGACGAAGGCAAATTAGCAATAATACAAGGCATTGGCTACGAAAATGCAAACCTTTCGCATTTCCGATCGCAAGAAATTTGGCTTAGCGGCATCAATAGTTCCGATCCTAAAGAAAAATTACTATCTGGTTGGCTTGGTAGATATTTTGCAGAAAAACTAACAGACTTCCCTAACGTTATTCCCGACCACCCGCTTGCCGTACAAATTGGCACGAACCTTTCATTACTGATGAAAAGCCCGAAAGGACACATGGGAGTTGTGCTCAATGATATTGAAAAATTTTATACTTTAGGCTTAGGGCTTACTCCAAATGCTCCTTTATTCGACAATCCGCTTAGCAACTACTATCAAAAGGAATATAATTTTGCTCATCTTGTTGCCCGCCAATCAGAAATGTATGCTTTAGCAGTCAAAAACGCTTACGAATCGGGCAAATCAAAACTAAAAGTTCAATATAGTGATGGATTAGCAGAAAAATTCCGCCTTATTTCAGCTTTAATAGCCGGTGGCTTGAAGTCAAAAGTATATTTTGTGAATGTATCTAATTTTGATTCACATGCTCAACAGGCAAATCAAGATTATACAGGACAGCACGCAGTTTTGCTCAATCAAGTATCAAATGCTATAAGTCAATTTTTGGATGATGCAGCTCAAATTGGATTTGCCGAAAGAATTGCTGGGTTCACTATGTCTGAGTTTGGCAGAAGAGCTTATGAAAACGGCTCAAGAGGCACTGATCATGGTGCTGGTTCTATGCAATTTGTTTTTGCCGGATCTGATAAATTTATTAAGGGTGGATTATATTCTGAGCCTGGCAAACCTGATCTTTTCGATCTTGATGAATATGGCAATATTAAGCATGATTATGATTTCCGTCGCACTTATGTTGATTTTCTTGAAACTTGGCTTGGTGCAGATAAGAAAGATATCGAAACTGTATTTGGCAAGTATTTCTTCCCACTGGAAGTACTAAAACAAAGATCAAGTTCAGTCGATATGTCGCTAAAACCAATCGATGGTAAATATTTAATTGTTACTCCAAATCCAAGCAATTCTAAATCTAATGCAAAATTTGAGCTAAGAGACTCTGCAATTGTCAAACTTGAAGTTTATTCTTTGGCAGGTGAATTGAAATCATCAACAAAATACACATTAGATGCTGGTATTTACAATTTTAATCTTGGTGAATTCCAATCAGGTACTTATATTTGCTCATTAACAATAAATGGAGTTAGATACTTTGAAAAATTTGTCGTTTCGAAATAGTTTTGTGATTATGAGCTTTATTGTCGTTGCTTCGATAATTTCATCATGCAGCAGCAAAGAGATTATTTCTCATAAAGATTGCGTGCCAAATAAGCAAACATTTACTGCTCAAATCAAAGAAATATTTAACTATGGCGGATTCGATTTGGTACAATTGGATACTCTAAAAGGTGAAATGATAGGACAAAAAATGATTTCTATCCAAGGAGGAAAAGAAAAAGTAATCCGTTCACTTCAACTTGTCGTCAATTATATAGATGAAACAAAAGAAGTACAAATCAGCCCAAGAATTAAAATTGAAGACGATGGAGATATTGATTATGAGAATACTAAACTAAATGAATTAGAAAAATTCCGCGAAGAAACTGATTTGATTATTGATCGAATCAAGAATATTTGCAAACCCGGAATTTTTCCAAATCGTCCATAATTACTTTCTGAGCCATTGCTGCAACTTTGCAGATTGCTCTTGGGGGCTAAGCTCCGAATTATCATACAAGCCTTTTGCCAGTCTTTGGCGAAAGGCTTCGTATATACTTACTGCACATGCTACAGAAATATTTAAGCTTTGAATCATTCCTACCTGAGGAATTAAAAAATTCCCGTCTGCCAATTCCAAAGCCTCTTGGGATACTCCGGCATGCTCGTTGCCAAATACTAATGCTATTGGGCTAGCCAAATCTAAATCATATAAAGAAACTGCATCGCTCGACATGTGTGTAGTATAGATTTTTTTACCGCTCGACCTGACGTAGTCGTAGCATTCCTTCACATTATCGAAATATTTAGTTTCTACCCATTTTTTTGCACTTGCAGAGCTGGATTCTGATAGTGGCATTGCCTGCCCACCATGATAGACTAAGCATACTTCCAAGATGCCAACTGCATCGCAAGAGCGGATTACTGCTGATAAATTATGAGGATCATGTACGTTTTCGGCAATTATCGTCAATGATTTCTGCCTTTTGTTTATCACATTGCTAAACTTTTCAATTCTTCGCTCTGTCCCTAAAAATTCTAATGGGATATCGCCTTTAAAATTCTTGATCTGACTCATTAATTTTCACTGCTACAGTTTTTGACACACCAAATTCTTGTTGAGTTACTCCATACAAAGTATCAGCCGCAGCCATTGTCTTTTTGTTATGGGTTACGATTAGAAACTGAGTTTCCTTGCTAAATTCTTTAATAAGATTGACAAACTTGCCGATATTTGCATCATCGAGCGGAGCATCAACCTCGTCAAGAATACAGAAAGGACTTGGTTTTACCAAGTAAATTGCAAATAGAAGTGCTATCGCAGTCAAAGTTTTCTCTCCACCAGAGAGCTGTTCGATAGTGTTGGGGCGCTTGTTAGGCGGTTTTGCCATAATTTCTATATCAGTCTCCAATAGATTGTCATAATCTATCTTCAATTCGGCTTCGCCATCTTCACCAAATAGTGTCCCAAACAACTTCTTAAAGTTACTGTGTATCTGCTCAAATGTTTCTTTAAAATTCTTTTCAGCAGTCTGATTGATTTCTTCGATAGTTTCTTTCAATGTTTTTTCGGATTCAATCAAATCAGCAACTTGTGCTTCGTAGAAATTTAGTCTTTCGCTTTCTTTTTCGAATTCTTCGAGTGCTGCAAAGTTTACATTACCCAAACCGGCAAGCTTAGATTTTAGATCATGAAGTGTAGTTTTTGCTTCTTCTACTGAAAAATGCTCAACAGGCTCTAACTCCTTAGTTTCGATATCAGACTCATACTCTTCCAAAAACCTTTCGGCAATTGCATTCAAATGAGCTGATTGCTCGCTGTGCTTCAGTTCTTTTTCGTGAATTGATTCTTTCAATTTGTCATATATCTTACGATTATGATTCAAACTATCAGAATACTGAGTAAGCTGCTCGCTCAAAGAATTTTTTTCTTGATTCAAATAATCGCGTTTTACTTTGATTTCTTCGATATCACGCTCGAGGTTGATCAATTCTTCGGTCAAAACTTCTAATTTTGTCGTCAGATCTTCATGAGTACGTTCGTTCAGACTCAATTCATCATTTTTTTGTCTGATGGTTCTTTCAGCATTTGATATATTATTTTCGAGACGTTTAAATTCATTCTGAGTAGAATTATATTCAGTTCGGAGCTGCACAAGTTTAATTTCGGAGCTTCTTAGTTTTTCGTCCCACTCAGCTAATTGTTTTTCGGCAGCGTTTAAATCATTAAGCTTTACTTTATATTCTTCTTTTGCATCAGCCAAAACAACTTCAGCCTCTGATGCTTCTGATTTAATATTTTCAATTTCTTTTTCAATCTCCGAAATTTCGTCAGCATAGCGCAAATTTGTTTCTTCTATCAGATCAAGTGATTGATTAAGAGATTGCTTTTTCAATTCCAACTGAGCAATAGTCTGATTAAATTGCTTAATATCATTTTCAGCTTTTCTAATATCAGCACTCAATTCTTGGATATTAATCAAAGAATATTCTTCTCTAAGAGATTTATGTTTAAGCTCTAATTCTTCAATTTCAATTTTAATAGCCGAAATTTCATCGCTTAGCTGTTTAATTCTTTCTTTTTTACCAACACGGCTTACTTCAGCCTTATTTATAGAGCCGCCTCTTGCCAATCCTGATGCAGCAAAATATTCGCCATCCAGACTTACTGCAGCATCCACCTTAGGATTAGTTAATACTCTTAGTGCTGTTTCTCTATTATCAACAATTAATGTATTAGGAAACAAAGCACGCAAGGAATTTCTGAGAATATCATCAACTCTGACAAGTTCAGACATCCAGCCTTCCACTCCGTCTTCCTGAATTGGAGTTGGAGCTGCAAATTCTCTAACACTATCTTTGCATATAAAAGCAGCTTTGCCTTTGTTGGATTTCTTCAAAATTTCAATTGCCTGATAGGCAGATTCCTTATTATCAACAATAAAATAATCTTCGGCATGAGCAAGTGCAGCAGCTACTGCAAGTCGAATTTTTTCGTCTGCACCTACCATTTCTGCCAAAAGATTTTTCTCGCTGCTCGAGTTCCATTCATTAGACTTCAACAAAAACTTCGCAGTTTCATTAGTATCAATCAAACTATTCAAAAATTCGAGCTGAGCATTTTTATTGCTCAATAAATTTCTTTTATCATTGATTACAAGCCTGATTTCGTCCATTTCGCTCTGCAAAGAAGCTTGTCTTGCCCTTTCGGTTTCCAATCTTTGCTCAGCTTCTTTCAAAATCTCATCAAGCTCTTCTTTTTTTGGACCGGAATTTTCAATTTCCTCATCTATTTCATCAATCTGAGATTGCACTTTAGTAGTTTCTTCAGCTTGGCGTTGCAATCTATTTTCCAGATTTTCTTTCTTTTCTTGATTCTTCTTAATATTGAAGCTCAGAGTATTAATAGAATTTTGAAGAGAAAAAACTCTTTCGTTAGCCATTCCGGAAGACTCACGCGAAGATTGAACATTGCGATGAGCTTCGTCGCGCGAAGTTTTGACTATATCAAATTCAGACTCGATCGAAGTTTTTTCGGCTACGATAGTTTCGAGATTAGCTCTAACTTCTTCAAGATTCTTTTCAGTTCTTTCCAAATAAGCTTTAGAATCATCGATTTCTTTATTAATTCTTTCGTTTGCAGCACCCAAACCCGAAAGTTTTTCGTTCGAAACAGCAATTTCACGTTTAGCATCAGCAATACGCGAGCTCATAGCGCTTTCGGTTTCGCGAGCAGTCAAATATTCAGAATCGAGCTTATGATGCTCAATTTTGAGAGCATTAAGTTTATTTTCGATATCGCTAAGTTCGAATTCAAATTTAATTTTATCGCCACTCAAAGCTTTAATTTCGTCGTGAAGCAGCACAGCGCCTTTTTTGATTTCTGAATATTGAGTATGCAAAAGTCTTATTTCAAGTTCTTTATATTCACTCATCAAAGCGTTATATCTTTTTGTCTTAGCAGCTTGGCGCGACAAAGAATTGACGTTTTTGCGCACTTCTTCAAGTATATCATTGACTCTATTCAAGTCCGACTGAACATTTTCGAGTTTTCGGCTGGCTTCTTTTCTGCGAAGTTTATACTTTTTAATACCGGCAGCTTCTTCGAATAGGGCTCTTCTCTCTTCGGCTCTACCACTAAGAATAGCTTCTACCATTTTCAATTCAATAACAGAATATGAATCAGGTCCTAACCCGGTATCCATAAATAAATCGACAATATCGCGAAGCCTGCATTTGGCTTTGTTCATCAAATATTCGCTTTCGCCTGATCTGAACAAACGCCGTGTAATAGTTACTTCCGAATACTCAGTTGGTAAAATATTTTTACTATTTTCAATAGTTAAAGTCACTTCTGCCATACTCAATGGCTTGCGATTTTTAGTACCATTAAAAATCACATTTTCCATCAAGTCGGATCTCAAAACTGAAGTCTTTTGTTCACCCAGCACCCAGCGAATAGCATCGACAATATTGGACTTGCCGCAGCCATTTGGTCCGACTACCGCCGAAATCCCCGGATTAAATCTCAAATTCGTTTTTTGAGCAAAGGACTTAAAACCAACTATTTCAAGTTTTGATAAATACATAATTTATATTTTAAACTAATCAAATTCTAATTCAACATTTCACTTATTATAGAACAGCAAAGATACGTAAATTTTTGCTTTTTTTAAAGTATCGCCAAAAAACTCTAAACTGTTTGGATTAATAATATTTTTTTGCAATTTTGCATAAATGAATTTTTATTAAAAGAGGAAAAAATGATTCTTAATAAAGAAATTGCATCAAATATTGATGCTTCTAATATGTTCGATATTTTGCTTAATTTTCCTAAGCAAATTGAGCATGCTATAGAGATTGGCAAGAATGCACCTACATTAGACACAAAAAACGGCATTCCAAACAAGTTCATGATTTTGGGAATGGGCGGATCGGCTATTGGTGGCGATACTCTTCGTGCTTATTCGCAAGCTACTCAAGGAGCAGACCATTTAAACATAAGCGTAAGCCGCAACTATTCCATCCCTAAGTTTGTCGATAAAGATTTTTGCGTTATTGCCAGCTCTTACTCAGGCGGCACTGAAGAAACACTTTCGGCTTTTGCTCAAGCACAATCACAAACTGATAAACTTATAGCTATTAGCTCGGGTGGCAAACTCAGCCAAATTGCAGAATCTTCTGATATTCCTTTAATCAAAATCCCTGGCGGGATGATGCCCAGATGTGCTGTTGCTTATTCATTTTTCCCTCTATTGTTCCAATTGATTAGAATTGGTGCATACAAACAAAATGCGATAGACGTAACTTTGGCTGCAATCGAAGAGTTACTTCCTTTATTAAAAAAACGCTCCGAAGAGCTTGCAATTATCGATGAAAAAAATCCTGCAATTCAAATTGCTCAAAGATTAGTTGGATCTGCTGCAGTCGTATATTCAGCCTGCGAAAGATTAGACACAGTAAATCTTCGTTGGAGAGGACAAATCCAAGAAAATGCAAAACAACTCGCATTTGGTGCTCTTCTACCTGAAATGAACCACAACGAAATCAATTCTTGGAGCTTCCCTCAGGATATGCTTGATAGGTTTGTTATCATTATGCTTAAAGATATTGACGATAATCCACGCACCAAGATTAGATTTGAAGCTATTGAAGAAATTCTCAAACCAATCGCTAAAGACATTATTAATATTGAATCTGAGTCCAAATATCTTTTAACAAGAATATTTGATTTGGTTTATTTGGCTGACTGGGTTAGCTATTACCTATCATTGCTCAATGGAACAGATCCTACTCCTATTCCATTAATCAGCAAACTCAAAGATATTTTGGCTGCAAAAGTGTAACTTTATAATAAAAAACACATTATTATTTTCTGTATATATAGAATAATATAATAATGTGTTTTATTTTAACAACAGGGAAATCGTTATGAAGCAAGGATTATTACTTATTTTTCTTTTTTTAATTGGTATGTGCAATCTCGAATGTGCTTTTCAGATTTCAAGAAGTCAAAATCTTTCAAGATTTCAAAATGTATCAGCTCTTTATGCAAATTCGAATAATCAAACCATTATTATTGCCAGAGATACATTAGGCAATTTAACTATTTCTAAGTCTGAATTTGATAGAGAACGTGATACTATTAATATTTTATTCGAAAAGACATTTGAACTTCCATATAATGTTTTCGATAAAAATAATTATATCTTTGAAACTAAGGATAATATTATCAGGGCTGCTATATTCTATAAAGTAGCTGATACTAATTCCGCAGGATTAATGTTTGTAGATTTTGATAAAGATGGAAATAAATTAAATGAATACGATATCTACTCTTTATTTACAACTAATTCAAGAGTAGCACCACTAAATGACTCTGTCTTTGTAGTTGCATTTGACTATAAAGATTTTTTTGAATTTAAAGGGAAAACCTTTCTTACAAAACTTGATATCTATGGAAAAATACATAATGTAAATTTAATTACTGAGAACTCCTTGTTTTTCATATTGAATTCTATGAAAATCAGTAAAGACAATAAAATTGGAGTTTTATTAACATATAAAATAGATACATTAGTATCCGGATTTGCTTTCTACCAATTTAACGACAGCCTTGGGCTTGAAAATTCATATATAACAAATGCAAGAGTACCTTACAATCAAATTGGCATGAATAGCACTTACGACAATAGTTTTATTATTAATTGGAATGAACTCCCAAATCCTGATGATTTATTAATTGCTTATTCGAATACCATAAAAATCAATCGAGACAATATTGATACTCTTTCACGCAAAAAATTGGACAGAGCTGATAAATATTTTAATTTTATTTTTAATCCTAATAAATTAACATACTTATATTTAGGCGTTCGTCAAAATTTTTACGATGGTGTTTTGTATGGGGATAAAGCTGTCTATATAAAAATGTATTATAACAACATATTTGTTCAAGATTATAATATAGATATATTAAAGCGAGACAATTATTACCATAAAGTTGCTGAAGTTGATTCTAATTATTATGTGCTGGAAAATGTTGCAGAAGCAAGTCGATATTTATATAGAATCACAATAAGATATCCTTATACAAATGATGTTTATTATGATAATAATCCCCAATTGTCTTACTATTTTGATTCTGAAAGAGCTCGTATTGGGCTTGATATCAATAATTCAGGACTTTATAAAATAATTATTTATGATGAATTAGGAAAAATTATTGAGACTTCTAACGAACAATACTTGTATGAAGGTAAAAATTATTTTGATTTATTATTAAATAATTATAAATCAGGATTATACTTCTTCTATATTATTGGAATCGATAATTATAGAGGAAAATTCATGTATATAAAATAAAAAAAATCGGGGTTTAAGCCCCGATTTTTTTGTTTAATCACATTTCTTAGCTACTTCTACTGTTATTCTTCTATTTTGTTTCCTAATATTTTCCAAATCTTCTTTTTTCATAGCTTTTAATTCTTTGCCGACCGGTTCTTTTATTTTTGGTTTAGACGAACCATATCCAATGGCTGCACCAATTTTTTCAGGTTTTACTCCTTGCTCAATCAGCCATTGTTTCACTTTTTTTGCTCTCAGATCAGAAAGCTCTTGGTTTCTTTTCTTATTGCCTTCTTCCGAAGCATGTCCTTCTATCTTGATTTGCAATCCTTCGCATTGATTTACATATTCCAAAAGTTTATTCAAATTGCGAACTGTAGACGGATTGTCGAAATCAAACTTATCTGTATTTACAACAAAAAGTATATCCGGAAAATCTGTTTTTGTTCCGATTTTTGGTGGTTCAGGGCATCCATTTTTACCTTTTTCTGTGCTAACAACGCCTGCTATTAGAGGACAATCATCTTCACCGTCCAGCACAGTATCGGCATCCGAATCAGGATTATTGGGATCTGTATTAGTTTTGTTTATTTCAGTTCCATCATCAAGCTTATCGCCATCAGTATCAGCTAAAATAGGGTTAGTTTTGTATTTATTAACTTCATCAAAGTCATTAATCAAATCTTTATCAGTATCCATAAGCAAAGGATTAGTCTTATATTTTAGAACTTCATCACCATCATTCAGACCTTCTTTGTCGGTGTCCATTGCCAAAGGATTAGTTTTATACTTATTTATTTCGTCGCCATCGGTCAAGCTATCCCGATCAGAATCTGCCATAATTGGATTAGTGTTATATTTTTTCACTTCGTCGCC
>CAZBNQ010000010.1:0-22449 GCA_964493035.1 uncultured Hyphomicrobiales bacterium
AATCAGGTACAGATATTCATATCATCGGACTTAAGAAATAAGAGATGGATTTTTTATTAAATCTTGATAGAGAAGTTTTTTATATGATCAACAATGGATTGTCTAATCCATTGTTTGATTTTATTATGCCTATCATAACTAATACAAAATATTGGATACCAATCTATATTATACTCGTTTTTTATTTGGTAATGAAAGGCAAAAAGCAAGGTGCAATATTTGTATTAGGCCTTGTAGCAACAATTTTGATCAGCGACCAAATTTCAAGCAGTTTGTTGAAAGATTTATTTGGCAGGCTTAGGCCATGCAGAGAGTTGGATTGTGTAAATTTATTGATAGGCTGCGGTCCCGGCAAATCATTTCCTTCGTCACATGCAGTTAATAATTTTGCTGCTGCGGTATTCCTTTCTTCCTACTTCAAAAGCCGACAATATATACTATTTGCGATAGCTGGACTAATTGCCTTTTCGAGAGTATATGTCGGAGTTCATTATCCATTAGATATTTTGGGCGGTACTATCATTGGCCTTCTTATAGGATATTCTACAGTATTTTTATTTTCCAAACTAAATAATCGCTACCTAAATAAAAAATAATTAAATCATAAATTGATTAAATACTATTTTTTTCTTAATTTAGCATTGATAAAATTGTTGAATTAAAGAAAACATTATTGTTTGGCAATATAGAAAGAAATGTTCGTTAAATCGAATAAATTATAAAATTTAAGAAGGTTTTAGGTTAATGAAAACACGTATTGAACCGTTTAAGATTAAATCGGTAGAAGAAATTCCGATGACTACAGTTGAGCAAAGAGAACAGTTTTTGAAGGAAGCATTCTATAACCCATTTTATCTCAAATCAGAACAAATTACAATAGATCTTCTGACAGATAGTGGAACAACAGCGATGAGCGCAAAGCAATGGGGCGCGGTTATGGATGGCGACGAAGCATATGCAGGCTCACGCAGTTATTATAGATTTGAAAATGCGGTAAAGAAAATAACAGGTTTCAAACATATCATTCCTACCCACCAAGGCAGAGCTGCAGAAAGAATTTTGTTTGGTGTAATGTGCAAACCAGGACAAACAATTACAAATAATACTCACTTCGATACAACTCGCGGCAATATTGAATATTCGGGTGCTAATGCTTTGGATTTGCCAACAGCAATCGGAACTCGCCCAGACGTCGAAGCAGATTTCAAAGGTAATATCGATCTTGATAAGCTACGCGAAGCAATTATTGAAATTGGTCCTGAAAATATTCCATTAGGCATGATTACAGTAACAAATAATAGTGGTGGAGGCCAGCCTGTTTCGATGGAAAATATCCGCGAAACTAAGAAAATCTTAGCAGAATATGGTATTCCATTCTTTATAGATTGCTGCCGTTTTGCAGAAAATGCTTACTTTATTAAGCTTCGCGAAAAAGGCTACGAAAACAAAACCATTATGGAAATAGCAAACGAAATGTTTTCTTATGCTGATGGTTGCACAATGAGTGCAAAAAAAGACGGTTTGTCTAATACAGGTGGATTCATTGCTCTCAACGACGATTCAATCGCTGAAAAATGCCGCACACTTCTTATCGTAACCGAAGGCTTCCCAACTTATGGTGGTTTGGCTCGTAGAGACTTAGAAGCTCTAGCTCAAGGTTTCGAAGAAGTAATGGATGTTAATTATTTGAAATACAGAATTGAACAAGTTCAATATTTAGGCGAATTATTAGACAAAGATGGCGTGCCATTCTTGCGCCCAACCGGCGGTCATGCTGTTTATTTAGACGCTAAAGCATTTGCTCCTAATATTGCTCCTAAATTCTTCCCAGGCCAAGCTATTGCTAACGAACTCTACAGAGTTTCTGGTGTTAGAGGCGTCGAAATCGGCTCTGTTATGTTTGGCAAAGAAGACGAAAATGGCAATCATATCGCTCCTCCAATGGAATTAGTAAGACTTGCTATTCCTCGCAGAGTATATACAAAGAGCCATATCGAATATGTAGCTGAAGCTTGTGTGGAAACATACAAAAATCGTAATGAATTGAAGCCACTCAAAATTACTTGGCAACCACAATTCTTGCGTCACTTTACTGCAAAATTCGAATATATTAAATAATAAAATTGATAATTTTCCTCACTTAATGAATTTCACTCCAAGAGTTTTTGAACTTTTGAAGTGAAATTCTAAGTGAGGAATTTTTTTTGAATAGCACTCAAATTCACTTCATAAGCATACTTAGCTGGATTATTTTAATCGAAAATTTAATAGTTTATTTTTCATGATCATGTCAAATAATATCTTTGACTGAATAATTATGGTATGATAATTGCATGATGATGATTGGGTTTTTCTAAATATTGAAAAACTATTGATTTAAAGAATTTTGATGAATTAATTAGTAAATAATTGAAAAATATAATAAAATTGAAATTGAATAATTTTCGCCAAAATTGAAGAATGAATATGGAAAAAAGATATAAAATATTAGTAACAAATGATGATGGGATTGATTCGCCAGGCATAGCAGCATTAGCAGAGGCGATGTCGCGGCTGGGAGATGTTTTTATTTCTGCCCCTGATAGGCAGCAAAGTGCAGTAGGTCATTCTCTTACAATATCTCAGACTCTAAGAGCTCACCAAGTGAAAAGAGAATATGCCAAAAAAGCATTTGCAATTAATGGCACTCCATCTGATTGTGTGAAGATGGCTCTTTCTGTTTTGTTGGATGAAACACCAGACTTAGTAGTTTCTGGTATTAACCATGGGCAAAATACGGCTATCAATATTTTGTATTCAGGAACTGTAGCAGCAGCAACCGAAGGATTGTTATTTAATCTGCCTTCTATTGCTTTTTCTTTAGCATCGCACGATTTGAAAAAAGATTTGTCTGCTGCTTCTGAATATGCTTATAGAATAGCAAAACAAGTGCTCGAAACAAATCCTAAGAAAGGAGTATTGCTCAATGTTAATATTCCTGTCCTGAATTTAGACGAAATCAAGGGAATCAAAGTAGTGCCGGCATCAAATGCATATTGGGAGGATACTTACGAAAGACGCGAAGATCCATTTGGCCGCGAATATTTCTGGTTTTCGGGTGAATACCATGTTGCTGATGATGGTCCTGATACTGATGATAATGCGCTAAACGAAGGATTTGTTGCGATTACTCCTGTTCATTTTAAATTTACAAATTACGAAGCGATACCTGAATATAAACATTTAGAAGATTTGAAGTAATTATGTCAAAAATTGTTTCCATAGACCAAATAGAAGAAGGGATGATTAATTTAGATCCCGTAGTAAATAAATTTGGACAAACTTTGCTGCCATCGGGAGTGAAGCTTACAAGCAATCATGTTTTGATATTGAAAACTTGGAACATAAGATCGCTCACGGTAAGAGATGAAAACGAAACGGAAACAGATGAGATAAGCGAAGAGCTGAGGATTTTGATTAAGCAGCAAATAAAGAAACGAATGAAGTGGACGCCAAGAAACGAAATAGAAAAAGATTTGATTAATGCTGCCATTAAAATAATTGGTAAGAATTATTATAGAGCAAATCAGGAGAAATAGTGGATTTATTAAAAAAAATATTATCCAGAATTGATGAGTTTCCAACATTACCGACAATATATCAAACATTATCGGATGTTATGGCAAATCCTCGCTCCACAGCCAATGATGTAGCTGCGGTAATAGCAGAAGACCAATCGGCTGCATCAAAAATTCTAAAAGCTGCCAATTCCTCCATTTATGGATTTAGAGGCAGAGTGAGTTCTATTTCTCAAGCAATTCTTTATATTGGATTTGAAGAAGTAAAAAATTTGATAATGGCTATGTCTGTGATTGATATGTTTAAACGCAGTAAGCCCACAGGCAATTTCAATCCGGTAGACCTTTGGAAGCACTCGATTGGAGTTGGTGTGATTACAAGATATTTAGGAATGAACGTTAAGGCTCAAAATCTGGAAAGCTATTTTCTTGCCGGTGTTTTGCATGATATTGGCAAGCTTATTTTTTATAGATATTTGCCTGACGAATACGAGCAAACAATTAATTATGCAATTGAAAATAATATCAGCGCGCGAGAAGCTGAAGCAGAAATTCTCGGAATTACTCATACTATTGCAGGTGAACTATTAGCTGAGAAATGGAAACTTCCGGTTTCTATTAAAGACGCTATCAGATATCATACTACCGGAAAAGTAGATGGTAACTTCAACGTTTTGGTGGGTTGTGTTCATATTGCTAATGTTGCTACTTCATTATTCCATTTTGGTCAAGCAGGAGAAGAAATTGTTCCTACTCCTAATTTAGATGTTTGGAAATTAGTAGATTTACCTGACAACTTTTTTACAATGAGCTATTCATCATTAATGCGTGATTATGATGAAGCTGTTTCATTATTATTATTAGGCTGATTTATGATACAAGAAATAATTGATACAGAAAAGCAGATATTGACTATGCCTTGGAAGGAATTTCTTCATGAAATCGAAGAGTATGTATCCAAGCGCAGTCATATAGACCGAACACCTGACTTGATTCAAGAAGGATTGAAGGTGTTTATGAAATATCCCAATGCAGTTTCTGCTTCTTTATTTATGCTAAAGGATAATAGTTTTGAATTTGAATACAGAACTTCTGTTCCTGCAATAAATATTGATGAAAACAAAGCATTATTCATGAAATTAGTCGAAACTGGAAGGATCGGATCTGCTTTGGAATCCGGCAATATTATTGATTGTGGGTCAATCAATCATGTGGCAGGATTATTAATTGTTCCCTTGGTTGCTTCTTGGGGAATACTTGGTATTATTTTGCTCGAATCTAAAAATATTAATGATGAAATCGATAGAATGCAAATCAGGCTTGTCTCGCTTATGAGCGGTCTTTTTGCAGGTGCTCTCGAAAATTCTTATTTGTTTAAAAATCTTGGAGCTACCAAAGCCACTTTGGAGCAAAAAGTTGCTGCCCGCACTATGGATTTGGCTCAAAGCCAGAGAGAGCTTAAAGCAATTTTAGATTATGTCCAAACCGGTATTTTTGTGATTGATATCAATACTAATCAAGTTGTGAAATGCAATCCGGTTGCTATTGATCTTATCAAAGATCTTCCATCTAATATTATTGGCTCCAACGTACATAAATTTTTGGAAGAAGTTGATTACTCTTCTCGTCCTCAATCCTTACTAACTAATTATGCTGTACAGAATTTTGAGTCGTTTTTGAAATCTGCAGATGGTACTGAAATTCCGATTCTTAGAACTTCGGCATTTGTTAATTTGGGGGTTAATAAATATAGAATTGAGAGCTTTCTTGATATTACCGAAATTAAGCAATATCAAGATGAATTGCAGCAAGCCAACGAATATCTTGAAATGAAAGTTCAAGAACGTACTCTGGATCTGCAATTGTTGATTAAAAAATTGAAAGATGAAATTCAAGAGAAGACTAATGCACAATCCGAACTTAAAAAAATGCTCGACAAAGAAAAAGAGCTAAGCGAACTTAAGACAAGGTTTGTAAGCATGGTTTCGCATGAGTTTCGAACTCCGCTTACTGTGATTCGATCTGCAGCTCAAATGCTCGATAAGTTTAAACTTAAGCTTAATCCTTTCGAGCAAGAAGAATATTTGCAGAGAATAGTAAAAACTGTAGATAATCTCACTGATTTGATAGAAAACGTGATTTTTATTGGCAAGCAAGAACAAGACAGAAATGATCCTGTGCCTACAATGCTCAATCTTGTAGGATTTACTGAAAGCCTGATCAAAGAATTTGAAATGGGATTATTAAAGCCAAGACAGATCAATTTTAATACTGTCGGTGCAAATATTTCTATTGTTTCTAATGAGAAGTTGCTAAGATTGATAATAATCAATTTGCTTTCTAATGCAGCAAAATATTCTTTCGATACTCCTATAGATATTACTTTATATTGTAATAATGATAACTATACTTATGTTATCACTGATTATGGCATCGGAATACCCGAAGAAGAGCAAGAAAAAATATTTAGAATGTTTTATCGTGCCGATAACGTCGGTAAAGTTGCCGGTACTGGCATTGGGCTTCCTGTAGTTTTAAATTCAGTTCAGCTACTGAAAGGTAAAATTAATTTAGAAAGCAAGATGAATGCAGGCACTACATTTACAATTACAATTCCTCATATCAAATTTGAAGAAGGAATATAAATGGAAAAGACAATACTAATTATCGAAGATGAAGATGATATTAGATTCGATTTGTCAAAAGCATTAGAGCTGAGCGGATTTAATATTCTGACTGCACCAAACGGCGGCGAAGGTGTCGATATTGCCAGAGCATATAAACCTGATCTGATAATATCTGATATTATGATGCCCGAATTAGATGGTTTTGGTGTGCTCAAAATGCTCCAAGACGATGAGAGCACTAATACTATTCCATTTATTTTTCTTACTGCAAAATCTGCTAGGTGTGATATTAGAGAAGGCATGGAACTCGGTGCCGACGATTATATTACAAAACCTTATGATATTGATGAATTGTTGAGAGCTATCGAAAGAAGGCTTAAAAAGCAAACTTTGACTGAGCTTAAGTTTAATCAAAAATATGAAGCTTTGAGTGCTAGTCTGCGTAGAACTATACCACATGAAATCAGAACTCCTTTAAATATAATTTTGGGTTTGTCTGAATTTTTAAGAAAAAATTACGACTATACTACTCATAAAGATGCAATAGAAATGCTCGGTAATATAAACGAATCGGGCAAACGTCTGCAAAGACTTTTCGAGAATTATTTGTTTTTTGCCAATTTGGAAGTTAATTCTTACAATCAGGATGAAATAGTGCTGATGAGGCAAAAAAAGACTTTATTGGCAGAATATGTCTTGAAAGATATTATTATGTATCTTGCCGGTAATGCAGGACGTACTAATGATATTGAACTTAATTTGGAAGATGGGGGAGTTGCTATCAGCGAGACATTCTTTACTAAAGCTGTCGAAGAAATCATTGATAATTGTTTCAAATTTTCTACTCGCGGCACTCCAATTCAGGTTACTTCTAATGTGGTGTCTAATACCTATCAAATTAGTTTTCTAGATTTCGGAAGAGGTATGTCGAGAGAGCAGATCGAAAAAATTGGTGCTTATGTTCAGTTTGAAAGAAAATTATACGAACAACAAGGCACCGGATTAGGACTTTCCATTGTCCAAAAAATTATACAAATGCATAACGGTAAGCTTTCAATTATGAGCGAACTTAACAATTTTACAAAAGTAGTAATGGAATTGCCTTTATGTAAGGATAAAGTCGAATAATGAAAATATTTTTCGTCGGACCATTGAATTCTTCATTTGTTAAAAATGATATTAAGATTTTGGAAAAAGAGCATAAGCTGAGTTTCGAAGATGCTGCAATAGGCAGAGGTTTGAAAGGTATATTCAATCTCGCATTGGTCAGTTTGCGTTCAATTTATAAGACAATATTATCAGATGCAGTGTTTTGCTGGTTTGCGGATTATACTACATTAGTGCCGACAGTTACTGCCAAACTCTTTGGAAAAAAAGTATATGTGATAGCCGGAGGATTTGACGTAACAAACCTTCCGCAAATCAATTGTGGTGCAAAATTGCGAAAGGGCAGATGGTTTTGCGTGAGCAATACTTTTAGATTAGCCAGCAAGATATTTCCTGTGTCGCAATATGCAAGCAGTCAATTGACAAATTTGACTGAAGGCAAGCATGCAAAAGCAGAAATTTTGTATAATTGTATAGATTCTGAGAGATTTGTGAGCCAATTTGATGAAGAATCCAAAAGAGATTTGATTGTAACAGTATCTCAAGCTGATAATTATATTGAATATATACGCAAAGGAAGCGATTTATTTATAAAATCGGCAAAGGAAAACCCGGAGTATAAGTTTGTTTTGGCGGGGCTTAGGGGTGAGGCTTTAAACTTGGCAAATAATGATGCAAAAGACGTTAATAATATTGAAATTATTCCGGGTCCTTTGTCATTATATGAAGAGTTGATTCCTTTATATAAAAGAGCTGCAGCTTATTGTCAGTATTCTATTGAAGAAACTTTTGGAGTAGCTGTGCTCGAAGCTATGGCTTGCGGAGCTATGCCTATTGTCTCCAATGGTGGTGCTCTACCAGAAATTACAAAAGGATTTAGTGCTATAGCATGCAATCAAGATGAATACAAAAAAGCATATAAGCAATCCTTCTCACTTAATCCAACTCAGAGGCGAGAATTCTCTGAGCATGCCCGTAAATTTGATATCAGTATTCGTAAAGATAAATTATTGAAATTATTGAATTAATTAAATTGATTTTTGTTTAATTGCATATTTTACTAAACCCGCGGTATTACTAACTTCGAGTTTCTGCATTAAATTATATCTGTGCGACTCAACTGTCCTTATACTTAAGCTTAATTTATCGGCAATCTCGGCACTTGTGAGCCCATCAGCCACCAAATCCAATATTTCCTGTTCGCGTTTGGTAATTGAAATAGGTGTCGGTTGATTGTTTTCTATTGAATATTTTTTCTGCATAATATTAATAATAGATTTGCTAAAAACTCTTTCGCCGAGAACAACTTTTTCGACAGCATCAATCAAGTCTTTAGCACCAATATCTTTAGATAAGTAACCATCAGCACCTGCATTGATTGCTTTTTCTAAGTGCGCAGAGTCTTCGAATGCAGTGAGCATCACTACCATTGTGTCTGGAGAATGTTTCTTGATAAGAGGTACTGCTTCGATACCGGTCATTACAGGCATTAGTATGTCTAATAATGCTACATGTGGTTTGTGGTAAGTTACTAATTGAATAGCATCTTTGCCATTGGAAGCTTCGTCAATAATTTTAATAGACTTTTCAACTAAAAACAATCTCTTTATTCCTGCTCTTACTATTTCGTGATCGTCGGCAATAACAACAGTAATCGGATTATTAATATCAAAAAATTTCATAATCAAAATCCTTTTTGTACTACATTAAATTTAAATTTTTCAACCAAATATTTGGAGAGGCATCGCTTGGCATTCTCCAATCTCCTCGAGGAGATAGAGCAACAGAGCCAACTTTGATGCCGTCTGGAATACATGACCTTTTGTATTGGTTGAAAAAGAAGCGTTTTATAAATACTTGTAAGCAATTCATTATTTCTTCTGCAGTAAATTCATCCTTGAATGTGTGCATAGCCATGAAGTATAATTTTTGTGGTGTGTAATTGAACCTAATGAAATGATACAAGAAAAAGTCATGTAATTTATATGGACCGATACTGCTTTCTGTTTTTTGCTGTATTTGATTATTTGAATCCAAAGGTAATAATTCCGGCGAAATTGGAGTGTCGATTATATCTAGAAGTATATCCTTTATCTCTGACTCTCCTGAGTGTTTTGCATACCAGTCGACTATATATGAAACCAAAGTCTTTGGTACACCGGAATTCACAGCATACATAGACATGTGGTCTGCATTATAAGTAGACCAACCAAGTGCAATTTCAGATAGGTCGCCGGTTCCAATCACTATTCCATTCACTTGATTAGAGATATCCATCAGGATTTGAGTGCGTTCTCGAGCTTGTGCATTTTCGTAAACTACATTATGATTATCAGGAGAATGATTTATATCTCTAAAATGGAGATTGACGCTTTCGGAGATATCAATAATTTGCATAGTGGTGCCGGAATGATCGGCTAAAGCAATTGCGTTGGATCTTGTTCGGTCGGAAGTTCCAAATCCCGGCATTATAATGGTATGTATGCCTTTTCTATCCAGCTTGAGCTTGTCGAAAGCTCGAAGGCATACGAGCAAAGCAAGAGTAGAATCTAAACCGCCAGACAATCCTAACACTACATTTGAAATGCCAATATGCTTCATTCTTTTGGCTAATGCAGCAGATTGAATATTCATAATCTCGCTGCAATTTTCGTCTCTTTGGCTAAGATCAGATGGCACAAAAGGAGTTTTAGAATATGTCCTGAGAAATTTATCGCTAAGAATAGTTTCTAAATTAAACCTTATATATCTATATTTTTTATTTGGTTTGGATGCTGAAAATGAATTGTTTTTTAGTCGTTCTGAGTTTAATTTTTCTAAATCAATATCAGCATAAGTAATATTTGTATTGAAATCGAATCTTTCGTTTTCAGCAAGCAGGTTGCCATTTTCAGCTATCAAGCAGTGACCGGAGAATAGCACATCTGTAGTGGATTCGTTCGGCCCGGCAGATGAATAAATATAAGCTGAAATACATCTGGCAGATTGATTAATAACTAAATTTTTTCTATATAGACTTTTGCCAAGATATTCATCAGATGCAGAAAGATTGAATAATATTATAGCTCCTTCGGCTGCCAGATTATTGCTAGGTGGATTAATTGCCCATAGGTCTTCGCATATTTCAATCCCAAATTTTAATCCTTCAATATTAGAGCAAGTGAAAATTAAATCAGCTCCAAAAGGAACTTCTTCGTCAAAAATTGTGATAGACTCGATATTTCTGTCATTTTCTGATGAAAACCAACGTTCTTCGTAATATTCATTATTATTTGGTAGAAATGTCTTTGGAACAATACCAATAATTTTGCCATTAGAAAATACGACAGCACAATTATATAATCGGTTGTTTGCTAAAATAGGCGAACCGATAATAATAGTCATTGAATGCGATAAACTAAAATCAATAAGCTTTTTGAACGAAAAATAGCAAGCATTAATCAAAGAAGATTGATAAAATAAGTCTGCACAAGTATATCCGCTGACGGCTAATTCAGGAAAAACAATCAACTTGCATGAATTTTTTTCTGCTTCTATGCACGATTCGATTATTTTTTCAGTATTGAAATCAATATCAGCTACTTTTAATTCAGGCGATACCGAAGCGACTCTGACAAATCCATATTCTTCAATATTTATATTCATATCTAATAAATGTATGTTTCAAATCAATTAAAACTAAAAAAAAATCAACGAAAACAAAAATTTATTTTTAAATATTGAAGTTTAAAATTTTTATAATAGCGTAAGAAATTGAAAAATAATGAATTAGAAAAGTGAAATTTAATTGTTAACGAATTAACCAAAACTTAACTGCACATTTATACTTAGTTAATACTAAAAGGCGAATTTTGTATCATAAAATTTTGTTAACATTTACTTAAGGTAATTTATGTCAAAAGTTTCGAAGTATCTACTTGCATTAATAGTAGCAGTCGTGATAGGAATGCCTGCACATGCACAAGAAAGCGAAAGTACTGAAACTAGTATTGCAACAATCAACGATAGGCTTGCCGGTATAGATGAAAATATGGCAGGGCTACAAACAGATGTATCAGGACTAAAGAAATTTAAATTTTCAGGATATTTCCAATTTGAGTTTAATAAAACAGAAGATAGAACTAAAGGATTTGGTTATAGTCCTTACGATTCGTCGGCAATACTCAATCAATTCAGAATTAGAAGAGGCAGAGTGAAATTGACTTATGATGCCGGGCTTAGTTCAGTTGTTTTCCAAGGTGATTTTTCTAACAAAGGTTTTACAATTAAAGATTTTTATATGGATATCACCGATCCTTGGATGAAAATGGTGAAATTGAGAGCTGGATATTTCAATAGACCTAATTATGAAGTGGAATATTCATCAAGCCAAAGAGAATCAATGGAAAGATCGAATGTAATTAGAGCACTTTATCCTGGAGAACGCGATATGGGTGCTATGTTTACAATCAGTCCCGAAGACTTGTTTGAGTTACAATTGGCTGGTTTTATGAACACATATCAAGGCTCAGAAAAACAGTTTATTCCTTCTTTCAAAGATGAACCACTCTACTATATGGCGAGACTAACCAAGAGCTTGTCATTCAATGACTTAGGGCTTGGTGTTGATTTTGGTGCTCATGCTCGCATAGGCAGTATGCCTTCAAATTCTCCATATGTGATTGAAAGTGATGCTGCAGTAGTTGATTCAAGCAATAAAATTGCTAAAGGTGACGGAATTGATAGAACTTGGTTCGGTTTCGAAACTCAAATTTATTGGGATTTCCTTGGCGGCATGAAGCTAATGGGCGAATATATTATGGGTTCGAATGCTGATGAACCTAAGCTTGTTGCAAAAACTGCTACAGCTCCTGCTATTCGCAAAAGAGATTTTATGGGTTATTATGTGATGTTAGTTAAAAATATTACAGACGACTTCCAATTTGCTGCAAAATATGATGCTTACGATCCTAATACTGCAATTGACGATAAATTGATACAATCTGCTTCCGACCTTAGTAAATCTACATTAGGAATTGGTTTGCATAATTATTCTTTCTCAAATGTTAGAATCTCATTATGGTATGATATAAATACAACTCAGACAAGTGATAATTTAGTAAAAGGTAAAAAATTAATGGAAAAAGATCCAATTGATAATTTACTAACTTTAAGACTTCAATATAAATTCTAAAAAATCAGTTAATAATAAAGGAAAAATAAAATGATAAAGAAAATTGCGATATTCAGTTTGTTGGTAGTAAGCTCATTATTTTTGTTCTCATTCTCAAGCGAAAAGATTACTGTAAAAGGTTCAGATACTATGGTGATTTTATCACAAAGATGGGCAGAAAAATTCATGTCGAAAAATGGTGGCGTTACAATTCAGGTAACAGGCGGTGGCTCAGGTACAGGTATTTCAGCTTTAATTAATGGCACTACAGATATATGCAACTCATCACGCCCAATGAAATCTTCAGAAGTCAAGAAATTGAAAGAAAGATTTGGCACTCTTGGAGTAGAAATTCCTTGCGCAAAAGATGGTGTTACTTTATATATTAATCAAAATAATCCTGTAAAAAATCTTTCTGTTCAACAATTGAAAGATATATATACCGGAAAGATTACAAACTGGAAGCAAGTAGGCGGCAACGATGCAAAAATAATTCTTTATAGCCGCGAAAACAATTCAGGTACTTATGTATTCTTTAAAGACAACGTATTAGGTGGTGCTGATTATTCACCTGCATGCCAAAACTTGCCTGGAACATCAGCAGTTGTAAATGCTGTTTCAAAAGACGTTAATGGTATTGGTTATGGTGGAGCTGCCTATGGAAAAGGTATTCGCCACTTATCAGTAAATGGAGTGGAACCAACTGAATCTAATATCAAATCAGGAAAATATCCATTAGCACGCAACTTGTTCATGTATTTAAAATCAAAACCAACTGGATCAATGAAGAAATTTATTGATTGGGTTTTGAGCCCTGAAGGTCAAGTTATTGTTAAAGAAGTAGGTTACTTCCCGATCAACTAATTTTCATGAAGCCGTTTCGCTTATAGTCAAGCAAGCGAGGCGGCTTCTTCCTTAATTTTTGGAATAAAAAGGAACTTATTGTGGAAGATAAGAATAAAATTAAAGATTATATACAACACAAGCCTCTCAGCTATGGCAAAAGATTTTATCTGTCAGAATTTTTAGCTGAGAAGTTTATCAAGTTTATTGCTTTTTTATCAATTGGTATTATCGTAGCAATTTTTTACTTCGTTTTTAATGAATCTAAATATGCTTTCGATAAATTTTTAATTAATGAAGAAGGCTTAGCCGGAGAAACTCAGCGCACTGAGCAGGTGATTAGTTCAGAAGAAAATCTTAAGCCGGAATCGTATTCTGCCGGAGAAGCTGAAAAGCCTGAATCCTACAAACCGGAAGAATACAAACCGGAATCATATACTTCTGATGCTAAGACTGAATCAAATGAATTAAAACCTGAATCCTACAAGCCGGAAGAATATAAACCGGAAGAATATAAGCCTGAATCATACTCGGCAAATGAACCGGAAAAACCTGCCGAAAGTCATCAAACAAAAACGAATGAAGAACCAATTGTATCTAATCAAGCAGCTGGGAATACAGAGATCAAGGCATTTCCGAGCGAGCCGGTATTAGATGATAGCCATTATTCTTCATATTCAGTCAAAGACTTTATAATAGCCAATGATACGATTGAAGGCAAACCATCATATATTTGGCAGCCAATAAGCGAAAAGCCAAAATATAATGTGTTACCTTTATTTGTTGGGTCATTCAAGCTAACAGTGATAGGTGTTGCAATAGCAGCTCCGATAGCAATATTAGCCGCATTATTTACTTCGATGTTTGCCCCCAGAAGGCTTAAGGAAATAATAAAACCGGCAATAGAAGTATTGGCAGGGTTTCCATCAGTAGTGATTGGATTTTTCTGTTTGATCACATTAGCAAGTATTCTGCAAAACTTTTTCAATACATCCTTCAGACTTAATTCATTTGTTGGAGGTGTAGGTATTGCATTGGCAGTAATTCCAATAATATATACAATCACCGAAGATTCGCTTGCAGCAGTACCAAAGCACTTGAAAGAGGCTAGCTTGGCGATGGGAGCGTCGCTATGGCAAACAGCTTATAGAGTGATATTGCCTGCAGCAATTCCGGGCGTATTTGCAGCAGTTATTTTAGGATTTGGCAGAGCTTTTGGCGAAACTATGATTGCACTTATGGCTACAGGCAATGCAGCTCTATTTAGTGCGAATATATTTGAACCAATCAGAACTATGTCTGCAACTGTTGGTGCTGAAATGGCTGAAGTGGAATATCATGGCGTCCATTATGGAATTTTGTTCCTTATTGGATCTTTCTTGTTTGTATTCACTTTTACATTGAATGCTGTGGCTGAGTTTTATGTTAGAAAAAAATTGATTAAAAAATTTACCGGTAAATAGTATGAAAATGAAATTGAAGAAATTATTAGAATATGCCGGAATCGTTTTAAGCTTGATTTCAATTGTGTTGGTTCTAAAAATTATTGGAAATATTTTTATAGCTCTTGCTGCATTGGTTTTGATGATTGGTATTGGAGTTTTGATTTGGAAAAAAATATCATTCGAAACTAAAAGAAAGCTTTCAGAAAATATTTTCATAGTTATATCAGGTTTGTCTGCAATTTTGCTTGTTTTGTTTGTGTCATATCTATTGATACATATTTTTATACAAGCCAAAGGGCATTTAACTTGGGAATTTTTAGCGAGTGCTCCGGCTGAAGGGCTTACCGAAGGCGGGATATTCCCAGCAATTTATGGTACAGCTTTGCTCGTGATTATCATGTCGATAGTGAGTGTTCCTTTAGGAACAATTACAGCTATATATCTAACAGAATATGCCAAAGAAAACTCAAAAATTGCTAAAGCTATTAGGTTTGCAATTAATACTCTTGCAGGTGTTCCGGCAATTGTATTTGGCTTGTTTGGCTTAGGATTTTTCATCGGTACGATTGGTAAGCAGATAGATAGTTACAGTTTGAATCAAAAAATGGAAAGTTTGACTGTTCTAATTAGTCAAAACAATCTAAATTCAAAAGCAATAAATGCAACAGAATTATTGAACAAGCTGAAAGTATCTGCAAATGAATGGGCAGAAGAAATTGAATTTTTAAGTACATTTTCTGCTGCCAACGAAGGCAAGACATTTAGTCAAGATGAGCTAATAAAGTCTATTAAAGATGCATATCGCCCTAAATGGGGTCAGCCTGCTTTAATCTGGGCAGCTCTCACAATGGCTTTACTGACTCTGCCAGTAGTAATTGTATCGGTAGAAGAAGCAATTAAAACGGTACCGAAAGAATTGAGAGAGGCAAGCTTAGCACTTGGTGCAACCAAATTCAGAACAATATTGAAAGTTGTGCTGCCTGGTTCTATCACCGGTATTATGACAGGTGGAATATTGGCAGTGAGCCGAGGCGCAGGCGAAGTAGCTCCAATATTATTTACAGGTGCTGCATACTACTTGCCACATTTGCCAACTACACTCAATTCCCAATTTATGGAATTAGGCTATCATATATATATTCTGACTACTCAATCAACCAACGTAGATCAGACATTGCCTTTGCAGTATGCTACAACATTTGTGCTTTTGTTTTTGACATTTGCATTAAACTTTACTGCAATATTCCTCCGTTCGAAAGTTAGAAGTAAATTAGCAAAAGTAAGTTAATCATGAGTAAAGAGTTAAATATGAAAGAAGCAAAAATAAGTGTCAATAATCTTGACTTTTATTATGGTGATAAAATAGCACTCAAAAATATATCATTCGATATGTATGCCAATCAGGTAACTGCATTTATTGGTCCTTCAGGATGTGGCAAATCAACATTCTTACGCACATTAAACAGGATGAATGATTTGATTGATGGCATCAAGGTCGATGGCTCTGTAGTTATAGACAATCTAAATATTTATGATCCAAATATTGACGTAGTTCAATTAAGGAAACGAATTGGGATGGTATTCCAAAAGTCAAATCCTTTCCCAAAATCAATATACGACAATATAGCATATGGTCCTCGCATTAATGGTATAAAAGAGAAAATGAAGCTCGACGAAATAGTCGAAGAAAGTTTGCAAAAAGCAGCAATTTGGGATGAAGTTAAAGATAGACTCAAAGATTCAGCTTTGTCGCTATCGGGCGGACAACAGCAAAGACTCTGTATTGCTCGCGCTTTGGCTGTCAATCCTGATATTATCTTAATGGACGAGCCTGCAAGCGCTCTTGATCCTATCTCGACTGCTAAAATCGAAGAGCTGATTTTGGAACTTAAGAATAATTATACTATTATTATCGTTACACACAACATGCAACAAGCTGCGCGAGTAAGCGATTATACTGCTTTCTTTTATCTCGGCGAATTGATTGAATACAACAAAACAAGTACTTTGTTTACTAATCCCGAGAAAAAACAAACCGAAGATTACATTACCGGTCGATTCGGTTGATTCTGTATATTGATAATTAATATTAAATAAAATAAAGGATTAAGGAAATGAATGAACATACCGTCCAAAGATTTGACAACGATCTCGACAAATTGAGATCGAGACTCATCAAAATGGGTACTTTAGTGCAGCAGCAAATGAGCTTTACTTTGCAAGCTCTTGCTAATAGTGATAATGCTTTAGCCGAATTGATTATTGCAAATGACGATAAAATCGACAAAGTGGATATTAAAATTGATAAGCAGTGCATGCAGATTTTTGCGATTCATCAACCACTTGCTTCTGATTTGAGAATGGTTGTTACTGCCCTTTCAATTAATGATCTGATAGAATTGATTGGCGATACTTTGGTAGATATTGCAAAATCTATTGGTGCTATGCAGGATAATCCTTTCTTGATTCGCAAAACCAGACTAATTCACATGGGCGAAATCGTAGAAAAAATGATTAATAAAATTGTCGATGCTTATATCTATACTAATTGGGATTTGAGCAAAGATAATTTTGAATTGATTAAGGATGTGAGGAATCTCAGACAGCAAAACTTCGAAATTTTGACCCAATTGGTAAAAGAAAATGTCGATAGTGCTGTTACTTGTCTTACTCTTCAAGATATAAACAGGAATTTAAAGCAAGTAGCAGACTTAGCTTTAAACATCGCACAGGAAATTGTGTTTCTTGCAGAAGCAAAAATTGTGAAGCATATCAGACCTAATATTCAATTGGTTAATGAAATTGATACAGATACGGATTCTGAAGACTAATCATTAATGATTAGCAAATCAAATTAGTTTATTATTAATTAATTAAGAAAACAATATGAAAAGTATTTTTTCAAAAATATTCTTCGGATTCGTGCTGATAGTTGTTCTTTTTTTGAGTATGGTGCTATACTATACATTCGAAAACATAAGGGATTACTATGTTGGTTCTTTAGTATCAGACATACAGAAATTGAATCGAACAGTTATAAATCATATTCAGCCATTATATGAACTGCAGAATCACGATGAATTAAATAGAGCTGTAAAAAAACTCGCAAAAATAAATAATATCAGAATTACAATCATAGCTGCAGACGGCAAAGTGATTAGTGATTCTGAAAAAGACGCTTCGAAGATGGAAAATCATGCCGATAGATTTGAAATTATTAAAGCAAAAGAAAATTTAGTCGGCGATACTATTCGATATAGCTATACTCTAAATTCAGGTTTGCTCTATGATGCTATAGCCATGCGCAAAGATGGACAAATTATAGGATTTTCGAGGCTTAGCGTGCCTGTCAATCAAATTGAAGTATTGATTAGCGAAATAAGAAATAAAATTATTACACTTTCTTTGATTGGACTTTTGGTTTCATTTGTTCTGATTTATTTGTTTACCCGAACAGTAACCAATCCTATCAAGAAACTTGCTTATTCTGCCAATCAAGTTGCCCAAGGTAATTTCAATACAAGAGTATATTTGAACAATAAAGACGAATTATCAAGCTTGGCAAATAGTTTTAATTCGATGATACAAAAAATTAATCAGCTATTTGAACAGAATTTCAAACAAGCAGACAAGCTCGAGACAATATTCAAATCTGTTAAGGATGGAATTATTGTGATTGATGAAACAAATCATATAAGTATTTCAAATGATTATTTCAACAAAATGCTTCCAAATGTAGATCAAAAATCTAAGTATTTCTGGGAATTAATACCGGATCCATCATTCAAAAAGTTAGTAAAAAAGATTGAAAATACAAGGCAGCCAAACACGCGGGAAGTATTAATAAATAAGAGGCTATATCTTGCAAGTGGGTCATGGATAGATTCAAACAAAGAAATAGTAGTAATACTAAATGATATAGATGAAATTCGTAAAGTAGAAACTTTGAAAAAAGATTTTATAGCTAACGTATCGCATGAACTTAAAACTCCGCTAACGGCTATAAAAGGATTTATTGAAACAATGGAAGGCGATATTGGCGAAGAAAATGAATATTATCTGAGCATAATTAAACGCCAAACCGACAGGCTGATAAATATTGTGCAAGACTTGCTCCTATTGGCAAAAGTAGAGCATATTAATTCCGATATAAATATTCAGGATGTCAATATAGAAGAGATTACCAATAATACTCTACGGATATTAGACAGCAAAATAAAAGAAAAAAATCTTGAAGTAATTAAAAATTTATCTGAAGATACTAAGATAATAAAAGCTGATGCATTTATGATTGAGCAAGTATTTATTAATCTGATAGACAATTCAATTAAATATACTGACAGAGGAAGTATAAGCATCAATTCTTATATATCTGACAGTCGAATAGTGATAGAATTTGCAGATACAGGAATAGGAATGCCTGAAGATAAAATAGAAAGGATTTTCGAAAGATTTTTCACAATTGATAAGTCTAGATCGAAGAATTTATCTGGCACCGGTTTGGGTTTGTCTATAGTCAAACATATAGTGCAGACACACAATGGATCCATCAGTGTCGATAGTGCAATCGGCAGAGGAACAAAATTTAAAGTGATTCTTCCACAATAATCACTTATTCCTAAGAACGGGGGTTTTCGGCTTTGCTGATGCCCTCGTTTTTTATTTGTTCAAAATCGAGTAAAGAATTTATTATAATGATATTAGCCGAAATTTTCGGAAATTTGTTGAATTGAATTAAAGCAAATTTGAAAAAAATATTGCGATTATAATATTTTGAAAATAAATAATGAGTGATTAAAATGATTGTAAATGAATTGCTTAACCCGAATAGTATTGTAGTAATTGGTGGATCTAATGATCCCGGCAAGCCCGGAGGTAGAATTTTAAAAAACATTATTGATGGTGCTTATGACGGCGAGCTTTTTGTCGTTAATCCAAAAGAAAATGAAGTTCAGGGTCAAAAATGTTTTAAAACTGTCGAAGAGCTTCCGCAAGTAGATTTGGCAATTATGGCTATTCCTGCAAAATTATGTGTGGATGCTGTCAAAATACTCACAGAAACTAAAGGTACAAAAGCATTTATTATCCTTTCGGCTGGTTTCAGCGAAGTAGGCCACGAAGGTAAAGAGCTCGAAGATAAACTTGTGTCTTATATTGATAAAGTTGGTGGATGCTTGATCGGTCCAAATTGTATTGGTGTGCTATCAACAAGATACAAAGGTGTATTTGCAGGTCCAATTCCTAAGTTGGAAGCAAATGGCTGCGATTTTGTATCAGGTTCGGGTGCTACTGCAGTATTTATTCTCGAAGTAGCTATACCTCGCGGATTGACTTTTGCCAGCTTGTTTTCTGTTGGAAATAGTGCTCAAATTGGTGTAGAAGATGTTTTGGAATATTGGGACGAAACATTCGATCCTGCTACAAGTTCAAAAGTAAAATTGATATATATCGAAGAAGTAGCCAATCCGGAAAAATTATTAAAACATGCTTCATCACTTATACGCAAAGGTTGCAAGATTGCAGCAATAAAAGCTGGTACTACCGAAGCAGGTTCGAGAGCTGTATCTTCGCATACCGGAGCGCTTGCCGGATCTGATCTTCCTGTGGAAGCATTAATGAAAAAAGCAGGTATTGTGAGATGCTATAGCCGCACTGAGCTTGTTGATGTTGCTCAAATCATGATGCACAAAGAGCTGAAAGGAAATAATATTGCAATTATTACACATGCAGGCGGTCCTGGTGTGCTTTTGACTGATACATTAGATAAGAATGGAATGAAAGTGCCAAAAATAGAAGGCGATGCTGCAAATGAATTGTTAGGCAAATTATTCCATGGTTCTTCGGTTGCAAATCCTATTGACTTTTTGGCAACAGGCAATGCAGAACAATTGGGCGATATTCTCGATTATGTAGAAAATAGATTCGATAATATAGATGGTGCTGCAGTGATTTTTGGCACTACCGGTATGTTTGACGTTAGCCCTGTTTATGATGTGCTTTCAGCAAAAATGGATGAATGCAAGAAACCTATCTATGGAATATTGCCATCACCAGTCCAAGCAGGCGAAGCAATTGCTCATTTTCAGTCATTGGGCAAAACTAATTTTAGCGATGAATCGTATTTTGGTGCTGCATTAGCAAGAGTATTTAATACTCCAAAACCGGCAGAATCGTTCGAATTGCCAACAATAGATATCGCAAAGATTAGAAATGTGATAGACAATGCTGAAAATGGATACCTTAATCCTATAAAGGTTCAGGAACTTCTCGATGCGGCAGGTATTCCAAGAGCAAAAGAATTCGAAACAAGTTCAAAATCAGAAGCAGTTTCTGCTGCAAATGAATTAGGATTTCCATTAGTAATGAAAGTAATAGGACCGGTTCACAAATCAGATGTTGGTGGAGTAAAACTCAATATTAAATCAATTGCAGAAGTAGAATCAGTATTTGATGAAATGATGAAAATCAAAGATGCAAGCGGAGTATTGGTTCAACCTATGCTTTCGGGCATTGAGTTGTTTGTTGGTGCAAAACGCGAAGGCAAATTCGGGCATTTGATTTTATGTGGTTTAGGTGGTATTTTCATTGAAGTATTGAAAGATGTTGCTTATGGCTTATGCCCAATATCTCCTGCAGAAGCAGATTCGATGATTAAATCCATTAAAGCTTATGGTATTATCAAAGGTGCTCGCGGCAAAGAAGGTGCTAACGAAGCAATATTTTCTGATGTAATCGTTAGATTATCTGCCTTATTGCAAAATGCTCCTGAAATTTTTGAAATGGATATTAATCCTTTGTTGGGAACAGCTAAGGCAGTTGTAGCTGTTGATGCACGAATTAGAATTGAAAAGTAAATAAAATGAGATATGTGATGAAATTCGGCGGCTCCTCTGTTGCGGATGCCGCCGCTATGTTGAAAGTTTTTGAAATTGTCGATAAGTTTGCCGAAAACGAACTTGTAGTAGTGCTTTCTGCTTGCAAAGGAGTTACCGATAAACTTATTACTTGTGCTAATTATGCCTCCAATAATAATTATGACCAAGCCATAAAATTGGCGGATTCTATAGAAATTCATCATTTTAATATTATTGATGATGTAATTAATATTGAGGAATATAAACATAAAGCACTTTATGAAGTTAAAATATTGACTGATGCTCTTAAAACATTTTTGGAAGGAGTGAGCTTGCTTCAAGAACTTACTCCAAAATCTTTAGATCAAATTTTATCTTTTGGAGAAAGACTTTCTACATTAGTTTTCAGCCATATCTGTAAGTTTTTAAATCTAAATTGCAAGTGGATTTTTGCTCCCGATTTTGTTAAAACAGATAGTAATTTTAATTCTGCAAAATATGATATTAAAAGTACAAAAATTGCTGCCGAAGAGAAATTAATTCCATCCTTGATAAGTGAAAAACTAATAATAACACAGGGATTTATTGGTTCAGATGAAGATTGGACAGTTACTACTCTAGGACGTGGCGGCTCCGATTTGTCTGCTGCAATTATTGGCGCAGCTATTAATGCAGATGAGATTTGGATTTGGACTGACGTAAGCGGTGTGCTTAGTGCCGATCCAAGAAAAATTAAAAATACTAAAACTGTAAGGGAAATGACTTTTAATGAAGTTAGAGAATTAGCATTTTTTGGTGCCAAAGTACTCCATCCTGACACAATTAAGCCTGCTATGGAAGATAAAATTCCTGTGAGGGTTTTGA
>CAZBNQ010000011.1:0-21092 GCA_964493035.1 uncultured Hyphomicrobiales bacterium
TTAATTTTGAACCAATGATGATTGGTATTTTGATTGCATCATTATTAGGATTAATGTTTATCAAAAAAAGAGTATAATATGACTATACCAAATATAATGAGTATTATAAGAATAATACTTGTAGCACCGGCAGGATATTATTTGTGGAATGGGCACAATGTGGTATGTGCGTTAATAATGATCTTTGCTTCAATACTCGATATATTTGATGGTATAATAGCCCGAAAGTTCAATCAAATTTCGGAATTAGGCAAGATATTAGACCCATTGGCAGACAAAATGTTTTTCATAATGCTTGCAATAATATTATCAATTCAGAATGTAATTCCAGTATGGTTTTTCATAGCAGTGGTTGCAAGAGATGTATTATTGCTGTTAGGTGGTCTATATGCAAGCTCTAAATTGAAATTTGTAATTCCTGCAAATTATGTTGGTAAGCTCACAGCAACAACAATTGCAACAAATCTTTTGTTCATTGTGTTAGGACTAAGGTTTTCGATTGATTATATGATATATTTTACAACATTATTGATGATGTGGTCATTGATATATTATTTAATAGGGATGTTAAAACAATTTAAAGCCAAGGGCGTATAAACATAAATGAGCAAGAAAAGATATATACCGTTAACGCCGAAGGAGATACAGCTATATCGACGCGAGAGGGCAATCGAAGAGAGCCAGCGCGAGGATAGGACAAATAATACATTGATAGCGTTAAGAAGAAAAAACTTAAGTATAATCAATCACAATCCCCAATTCAAAGAGAAATTAGTAAGATTTAACAGCTACGTCAAGCGCAAAGAAGTAAGTGAATTAGTGAAGGTAATACAATACATGATAAGGCTCGAAGACGGAGATTAGACAAGGCTAAATTAATAAAAATCGATAATTTACCCTCAAAAAATGCCAATTCAAAGTGAAAAAGCAATATAAATTCAATTAATATTTTTAATTTTAAGAAATAAGTGATAATTTTGGAATCTGTAAATTAATTATTTACAAAAAGTTGATAATTAAATTACAAAATAAATGGGACTTGCTTGCAAAAGGAAAGCTGCGGGCAAATTTTTTTTGTGATTTATAATATTACATAACAAATTAAAGTGAATAGCTATGTCGCAAGAAAAGAGATTTTTGGAAGAATTCGAGATTCCATCTTATGAAGATTGGAAAAAAGCGGCTGAAGAAACACTCGGAGGTGCGCCATTCGAGAAAAAATTAATAACAAAAACTTACGAAGGAATCGATCTGAAGCCATTATATTCCTTGGCAGATATCGAAAGCCTTGAATATCTTGTTGAAAATATGCCGGGTGAATATGCCTATACACGTGGCAAATCTCGTATTGGTTATAAAAAACATGCTTGGGAAATCAGCCAAGAAATTAATTATCCTCAACCTGAATTATTCAATACTGCAGCAAAAAAAGATTTAAACTGCGGACAAACTGCATTGAATATTTCAATTAATGAAGAATTTGCTGCAAAAAACATCAATTCTAACAAAGAATGTCTATCAAATGGTAGTTTATTAGTATCAGATTTAAATGACTTAGAAAAAGCATTTTCGGGTATTAATATAAATGAAGTTCCTGTATGTTTCAAACCAAATACAATTGGTTTTGAATTGGCTGCATTATTTGCTGCTTATTGCAAGAACAACAAAATTGATTTGAATTCAATCAAAGTTAATTTCGGACTCAATCCATTAAATGAATTAACAAAGAATGGAAAATCCGGTGCAGCTCCTGCAAAATTACTCGATGATGCTGCATTATTAATCAATTGGGCAAAAGAAAACGCTTCGAATGCCAATATTATGTCTGTTGATGCTGAAGTATATCACAATGGTGGTTCTAATTCAATTCAAGAATTAGCATTTGCATTATCGACTGGTGTATATTTGATCAATGAATTAATGCGCCGTGGATTGGAAATTGATGAAATAGCAACACGTATTGTATTCAATTTCTCGATTGGAGCAAGATTCTTTACAGAAATCGCAAAATTCAGAGCTGCTCGTTTGCTATGGGCAAGAATCATTAAAGAATTTGGCGGTAATGAAGAATCACAAAAAATGACTTTGATGGCAAGAACATCAAAAGTAAATAAGACAAAGTTTGATCCTTTTGTAAATATGTTGCGCGGCACAAGCGAAGCTATGGCAGGTGTTTTAGCCGGTGTTGATGCTTTGCATGTTGGCACATTCGACGAAACATTAGGATTGCCTTCTGATTTTTCGCGTCGTATTGCTCGCAATATTCAATCAATAATTCTTAATGAATCGCACTTGACAGATACAATCGATCCAGCAGGCGGTTCATGGTATTTAGAAACATTGACAAACGAAATAGCTCAGAAAGTATGGGATTTATTCCGTAAAGTAGAGTCGAAAGGCGGTATTTTAAATGCATTGATCGAAGGATTTCCTCAAGCAGAAATCAATGCAATCAAATCTCAAAGAATATCAAATCTTGCAGGCAGACGCGAATCACTTTTGGGAACTAATAAGTATCCTAACTTGACTGAAAAACCTGTAGAAAATCTTACAATTTTTGCTGCTAATGAAGCAGATCAATATGTAAATGATTATTCAAACAGATTAAATAAAAGAAACAATGCTGAAATAGAAACAAAAGTAAAAGAATTTAATAAATATTTCAGTTCAGACAGATCAAAATCAATGGAAGCAGCAATCAATGCAGTAGCTGCCGGAGCAACAATTGCAGAGTTATTGAATGCAAGCTCTATCAACAATGATAATATCTGTATCGAACCAATCAAAGAATTCCGCTCAGGCGAAATGTTTGAAGAAATGCGTTTAGCAGCAACAGAATATAAAGCAAAAACAGGCAAATTGCCACAAGTATGCTTAGTAAACTTTGGTGCATTGAAAGAATTCAAAGCACGTAATGATTTCTCTTCAGACTTCTTCTCAGTTGGCGGATTTGAAATAGTAAGTAGTGAAGGATTTAATGATGCTGCTTCTGCAATGGCTTATGTTGGAACAACTGATTATTCTGTTTATGTAGTTTGCTCTACAGACGATAGATATCCAAATGTTGTACCAGAATTTGCAAGTGCATTAAAACAATCCAAGCCAAAAGCCAAACTTGTATTAGCCGGTTTGCCGACAGATTATGTTGAGCAATTCAAATCAGCCGGTGTAGATGAATTCATCCACATTAAGGCTAATATTTATGAACTTCTTTCAAGTTTATTGAAAGAAATCGGAGTATTATAATTAATTAGAAAATGTTTCGGAGATAAATATAAAATGAAAACACCGGATTTTGCAAATATGGAATTTGAAAGTCTATCCAAAAAGACTGATAGAAATTCCTGGCAGGCTGAAGCAGAACATGAAGCTAATGCTGCATTTGAACAAATGACAGTTAAATCTTTGGAAAATATTGATATCCAGCCGATTTACACATTTGAAGATATTAAAGGTTTAGAACATATACATTATACAGCCGGATTGCCACCTTATTTGCGTGGACCATATCCAACAATGTATGTAACACGTCCATGGACAATTCGCCAGTATGCAGGATTCTCAACAGCAGAAGAATCTAATGCATTCTATAGAAGAAATTTGGCTGCAGGCCAAAAAGGTCTTTCAGTAGCATTTGACTTGGCAACACACCGCGGTTACGACTCTGATCACGAAAGAGTAGTGGGCGATGTCGGTAAAGCTGGTGTTGCAGTAGATTCAATTTTAGATATGCAGACTTTGTTCAATGGAATCCCATTGGATAAAATATCAGTATCTATGACAATGAACGGAGCAGTATTGCCAGTAATGGCGTTCTATATTGTTGCTGCCGAAGAACAAGGCGTTAAGTTGGAACAATTGTCAGGTACAATTCAAAATGATATTCTTAAAGAATATATGGTGCGTAACACATATATTTACCCACCAGAAACTTCAATGAAAATCATTGCAGATATATTTGAATTTACTTCTAAATTTATGCCTAAATTCAATAGTATATCTATTTCAGGATATCACATGCAGGAAGCAGGCGCTACTGCAGATATCGAAATGGGCTATACATTAGCAGACGGTTTGGAATATGTACGTACTGGTATCAAAGCAGGTATAGATATAGATGCATTTGCGCCACGTTTGTCGTTCTTCTGGGCTATAGGCATGAATTACTTCATGGAAATAGCAAAAATGCGCGCAGCACGTGTTCTTTGGGCAAAAATCATCAAGCAATTTAATCCAAAGAATTCGAAATCACTTGCTTTGAGAACTCACTCTCAAACATCAGGCTGGAGCTTGACAGAACAAGATCCATTCAACAACGTAGCAAGAACTTGTATCGAAGCTATGGCATCTGCATTAGGTCATACTCAATCATTGCATACAAATGCTTTGGACGAAGCTATTGCATTGCCAACAGACTTCTCAGCTCGTATTGCTCGTAATACTCAAATTTTCTTGCAAGAAGAAACTGGTATTTGTAATGTGATCGATCCTTGGGGAGGTTCATATTATGTCGAAAAATTAACTCAAGACTTGATCGAAAAAGCTTGGGCTCACATTCAAGAAATTGAAGAATTGGGCGGTATGGCAAAAGCTATTGCATCTGGTATTCCAAAGATGAGAATCGAAGAAGCTTCAGCACGCCGTCAAGCAAGAATCGACTCAGGTGCTGAAAATATTATTGGTGTAAATAAATATCGTTTGGAAAAAGAAGAACCACTCGAAATTCTTGACATCGATAATACAGCAGTTCGTGAGCAACAAATTAAACGTTTGCAAGAATTGAAAGCAAATCGTGATAATGCAAAAGTTGAAGCAGCATTGAATGCTATCACAAAATGTGTCGAAACCGGCGAAGGTAATTTATTGGCATTATCAATCGAGGCAGCTCGCTTGCGTGCTAGCTTGGGCGAAATTTCTTATGCAATCGAAAAAGTATGTGGCAGACACAATGCGCAAACTCGTACTATTTCGGGTGTTTATAGCTCAGAATATGCAGAAAAAGAATCGATCGAAGAAGTACGCAGAATGTGTGATGATTTCGAAAAACGCGAAGGACGCCGTCCAAGAATTTTAGTTGCTAAGATGGGTCAAGACGGACACGATCGCGGTGCTAAAGTTGTATCGACAGCTTATGCAGATATGGGATTTGATGTGGATGTAGGTCCATTGTTCCAAACTCCTGCAGAAACAGCAAAACAAGCAGTCGAAAACGACGTTCACGTGGTTGGTGTTAGTTCTTTGGCTGCAGGTCATAAAACTTTGATTCCTCAGTTGATGGAAGAATTGAAAAAATTAGGCCGCGAAGATATTATGATTATTGCTGGTGGTGTAATTCCTCACCAAGATTACGAATTCTTATATAGCGTAGGAGTTGCCGAAATCTTTGGTCCGGGTACTAACATTCCTTATGCTGCTAAGAAAATTATTGAAGATTTATTCGAAAGAATGTCAGAATAAAAATTCATAATTGATAAGTAAAAAAAGCGAGTTTATACTCGCTTTTTTTTTGTTTAGACTAAATAGAATGAATATCTGATAATAATAGTTTAATTATTAGCCAAAGCAAAAACAAACGATTGTACAAATTGAATCTTAGTAAATCTTTAAAAATCAGCAAATTTTGTGTGATTTTTCTTTTATCTGAAAAATTATTTTTTTAATTTAATCGTGTTAATGAATTGAAATATTCATGAAAGAGAAAGATTGATTAAAATTAATAAATTGAAATAATTTAGCTATGAGAAAAATTTTTACAATTATTTTTTTGATATTTTCAATACCTAATTTATTTGCCAAAGGTAGCAGTTTAGAAGGAAGAGTAGTAAATACAGATGGTGATGGTTTGCCTGCTGTTTCTATCAAAATACCTGAGTTAAAGAAAGCTGTCAATTCCAATACAAAAGGCTATTTTAAGATTGAAGATTTAAAATCAGGAGAATATCTGCTGAGTTTCAGAAGAGTAGGTATCAGACCTTTTGATACTTTACTTACCTTGAAAGAAGGTAAGAATGAAGTCTTGATTAAAATCAGCGATGTTTATGAAATTAAAGAAAATGTAGTTGTAACTGGTACTCGAACAGCAAAGCAAATTGAAAGCAATCCAATTACTACACAAGTAGTTGGGACTGAAGATATTAAGAATTCCGGTGGGCTAAGGCTGGATAATATTCTAAATGAAGAAACGGGATTATTTACTGTCGATGATCATGGCAAAGGCATTCAAATACAGGGATTAGATCCGGATTATGCTTTGATTTTAATTAATGGTGAACCATTGATTGGCAGAAATGGTGGCATTCTTGATTTGAAGAGAATGGCGATGGGCAATGTGAAAAGAATAGAAATCGTTAAAGGTCCTTCTTCATCGATGTATGGTTCGAATGCTTTGTCTGGAGTTATTAATATCATCACAGATGAGCCAGATAAGCCATTCAGAATGTCAACAAGTGCAAGATATGAATCTTATAATACATTAAATTTGAATGCTGATATTGGCTGTATGTTTAAAGATACTGATATTGGTTTCAATATTATGGCTGATAGGGTAAGTAGCGATGGCTATACTGTCTATAACGACAAAATGGATAAAATGGAAAGCTATGGCAAAACTGTTCCTGAATATGTCAATCATACTCTTATGGCCGAACTCTTTTATTATATTAGTTCAAATACACAATCGAAATTGACTTATAGATTGAATACTGAAGAGCAAAAAAATATATTTGAGATTACTCAAAAAGATAAGAAATATATAATTGATGATTTGTCTACTTTAGAAGATAATAACTTATCGTTCAGTTTAAAGCATCAACTGACAGATAAATTGAATGTAGAAGGTAAGGCATATTATTCTTCATATAATACTGTAACAAATTATACTTATCAAATAAATGATAGCTTATACGAAAAATATACTTATGATCAGACTTTAGCAAAGTATGAATTGATTGCAAATCACATGCTTTATTTTTCTCATATTTTGACATTTGGAACAGGTGTAAATTATGAGTCTGTCAAATCAGGTAGGATAAGCGACAAAAAGATCACAACTGATTTATACTACGCATTCTATCAGCATGATTGGATTCCAAGCCATAATTTCAATTTAATTGGAAGTATCAGATATGACTGGCATAGTGATTATGCTGCTCATTGGAGCCCTAAATTAGCATTTTCATGGAAAATATTTGATGGATTTAATCTAAAAGGTGCTATTGGATCAGGATTTAAAGCACCCAGCTTCCAACAATTATACCTCGATTGGACTAATTCAATTGCTGCATATAGCGTATTTGGAGCTGCATTCTTTAAAGATAGATTTGCTAGTTTGGCAAAAGCGGGTATGATAGGCGATACTTTAATTCCTATTGATAATATTGGAATATTAAAACCTGAACAATCTGTATCATTTAATTTTGGTTTTGTATATGATATTAGTGATAATTATCAGATGAAATTGAATTTATTTAGAAATAATTTGACTGATATGATTGAAACTCAAGCTGTGGCAAACAAAACTAGTCAGTTTGGTGGTGCTCAAGTATTTACTTACTTCAATTTGAATGAAGTGTTTACTCAAGGTATTGAATTCAATTTTGATTTTAATTTATTAGATGGATTTAAATTTGCTGGTGGCTACCAATATTTAGAAGCTTATGATGTAAAAGTATTAGATAAGATTAGAGACAAAAAACTATATATGAATACTGACAAAGGTGATAGAATTGTTAAGGAAAGCGACTATGGTGGTTTGTTTAATCGTTCTAAGCATTCAGCTAACTTAAAACTTCAATATTCAAATAATGAATATGGGTTTAATATATATCTGAGAGGTATTATAAGAGGCAGATATGGATGGGCAGATAGGAATAATAGTACAATCCTAGATGCTGACAATGAATATGCGCCTGGATATGCATTATGGAATATCACAGCTTCTAAAGATATATATGATATGTTTAATGTGCAGGCTGGTGTAGATAATATTTTAGATAAATTTGATCCTCATCACCTAACATCAAATCCTGGAAGAACATTTTTTGTGAAACTGACATATAATTTTAGTTCAAAATAATAAAAGGAATAATTATGAAAAAATTCATTAAACTTTTCGCATTTTTTGCTTTAATGAGCATTTCAATTGTTGCATGCAGCGATGATGATGATGACAACACAACAAATCCCGCCAAGACAATGATCGAAGCAAAAACTGTAACAAATATTGAAACATTTAAGCCAGCACAAGGCGATACTATTACTTATTTCTCTTTGAGAGATAATAAAGTAGTTGCTAAAAGTGAAATCAATGCCACAAATTGGGATATCGCATTTCGTAGAACAAGCATTTATGTGAATGCACCAGAGATGGGAACAGGCAATGGCGGAGCATTTTTGATGAATGGAATATTTGAAGATTTAGAAGCAGTACCTAATGATTCAGTTTTCTATACAACAAACACTTTAAGTGTTCCTCCTATTCCTATTGGCTCTGGCAAGGGATGGTATAATTATGACGGTGCAAAATTAGAAATCACACCACGTCCTGGTGTATTTATTGTGATTCGCACTGCTGATGGCAAATATGCAAAATTAAAAATCTTGAGCTACTACAAAGGCTATCCAGACAATATTCCATCTGATGTAATGCAACGTACAGACAAGACATATTCATTCAAATATGTTTATCAAGCAGATGGTTCAAAGAGTTTCTTAAAGTAGAAAATTAATACTAATCAAACGAAGAATCGGTTGTTTCTAAATGGGCCAGCCGATTTTTTTATAAAAAAAAATGACCGATCAAAAAAATGACCGGCCATTTTAATATAATAATAATCAGATGATTACATATTTTCGATAATAGCAGAACCGAATTCGGAGCATTTCAGAAGAGTAGCGCCTTCGGTAAGTCTATGGAAATCATAAGTAACGCGCTTTTGTTCGATAGAGCGCTCTAAACCTTTGATAATGAGGTCAGCAGCTTCTTGCCAGCCGAGATGTTCGAACATAAGAACACCTGAAAGAATAACAGAACCAGGATTAACTTTGTCGAGATCAGCATATTTAGGAGCAGTGCCATGAGTAGCTTCAAAAATAGCATGACCGGTAACATAATTAATATTAGCACCCGGAGCGATACCAATACCACCAACAATAGCAGCTAAAGCATCAGAAATATAATCACCATTGAGGTTCATAGTAGTAATAACAGAATATTCGGCAGGGCGCAACAAAATTTGTTGTAAGAAAGCATCAGCGATAAAATCTTTAACGATTAGTTTGCCGGCAGCAATAGCATCATTTTGGGCTTTGTCTGCAGCAGTACCACCACTTTCAGCTTTAATTTTGTCATACTGGCGCCAAGTGAATACTTTATCGGCGAATTCAGTTTCGGCTACATCATAGCCCCAATCTTTGAAAGCGCCTTCAGTAAATTTCATGATGTTGCCTTTATGAACAAAAGTAACCGAAGGTTTTTTGTGTTTAAGAGCATATTCGATGGAAGCACGAGCAATACGCTTAGTACCATCTTCAGAAACAGGTTTGATACCGATAGAAGAAGATTCAGGGAAGCGAATTTTTTTGACACCCATTTCATTTTGCAAGAAATCAATTACTTTTTTAACTTCAGGAGTGCCAGCCATCCATTCGATGCCGGCATAAATATCTTCTGAATTTTCACGGAAAATAACCATGTCGCACAATTCAGGATTCTTTACAGGTGAGGGCACACCTTCGAACCAACGTACAGGACGAAGACAAACGTAAAGATCTAACAATTGACGAAGAGCAACGTTGAGGGAACGAATGCCACCGCCAACAGGTGTAGTGAGTGGACCTTTGATTGCGATAAAATGCTCATGAATTACGTCTAATGTTTCTTGAGGGAGCCATTCTCCGAACTTATCAAAAGCTTTTTCGCCTGCATAAACCTCTTTCCAAACAATTTTCTTAGCGCCTTTATAAGCTTTTTCGACAGCTGCGTCAAATACTCTTACAGATGCTGCCCAAATATCTCTGCCGGTGCCATCGCCTTCGATAAATGGAATAATTGGATCATTTGGAACGTTGAGGATTCCGTTCTGAACTGTAATTTTTGTTCCGGTCATAATTTTACTTTTTATTGTTAAAAATAAAGTTAGATTAGTATCTACGAAATTCAGTAATAATTATTTTGAAAAAGACAAAACAATCCGATTAGATTGACAGTATCTGTGTAAAATAAAAATAATAGCTTACCGTTTAAATTTATTCATTTAGTAATTTGATTTGAAAAGGAATATAAGTATGATTAAAAAGTCAATGCAAGATGCAATCAACGAACAAATAGTTAGAGAAATGTATTCATCTAACTTATATTTAGCAATGTCCGCATATTTTGCAAAAATCAATTTAAATGGCTTTGCCAATTGGATGAGAATCCAAGCAGAAGAAGAAATGCTTCATGCTTTGAAATTTTTTGATTATGTAATAGATAGAGGCGGAGAAGTAAGTATTGGTCAGATAGCTTCACCAAAGCACGATTGGAACAGCCCTGTTGAAGCATTCGAAGATGCTTTGAAACATGAGCAACTCGTGACTGAATGGATAAATGGTCTTGCTGAATTAGCAATGCAAGAAAAAGATTTTGCTTCTTCATCGATGCTCAATTGGTTTATTGATGAACAAGTTGAAGAAGAAGCTACTACAGGCGAAATAGTCGACAGACTTAAGTTGGTTGGCGATTCCAAATCCGGTTTGTTTATGATTGATAGCGAACTTAAACAAAGAAAAAAAGCTCCGGTTGCTCCGGCTAAATAAATTTAATAAATCAAGCTGGTATTTCTTAACAAGGAATATCAGCTTTTTAATTTTAATGGAGTTTATATGTCTAAATTTAATGAAATTATAGATTTTGCTATTAATCGTGAATATGAAGCTGCTAAATTGTATAAAGATCTGCAAGCTATTGCAAAAAAAGAAGCTAGCAAACAATTACTTAAAGAATTTGAAAATATGGAGCTTCAGCATGCTAAGATTTTGGAAGAATTCTCTCCGGAAAGACTTAGTTCTTCTTTTGTTATGCCTAAGGTAGAAAATTTAAATTTGAGCGAAAATTTTGATGTGCCAAAACCTTCTGAAGATATGAATTTTCAGGAAGTTCTGATGATTGCAATCAAAAATGAAGAGCGTGCATTCAAGTTATACTCTGATTTAGCTCAGAGAGCCGAAGATGATTATACAAAAAAACTTTTTGAACGCCTTGCTCATGAAGAATCAAAGCATAAATTTCAACTTGAATCAATCTATGATAATGAAATATTCAAAGAGAATTAATATGAAAAAATTCTACTTATTTTTCTTAGTTCTATTGCCAAATTTGCTTTTAGCTGAAAATGGACCATCGGTGAGTCCTGATGACGCTTTAAACAGGCTGAGAGAAGGCAACGAAAGGTTTATTGCCGGGCGAAATATTCATCCTCATTTGGATAAAGACAGAAGAATTGAAACTTCTAAAGACGGGCAGAAACCTTTTGCTACAATTTTAGGATGTTCGGATTCGAGAGTGCCAGTAGAGCAAATATTTGATCAAGGTGTTGGAGACTTGTTTGTAGTCAAAGTTGCAGGCAATGTTGCTGATACTGACGAGATTGGTACAATTGAATATGGTACTGAGCATTTAGGCACATCATTATTGGTAGTGCTCGGGCACACAAAATGCGGTGCCGTTACCGCTGTTGTAACTGATGCAAAGCTTCATGGCAGTCTACCCGGATTAGTTGATAATATCAAACCGGCATTCGACAAAGCAAAGCATGACCATCCAAATTTGGTAGGTAAAGAATTAGTGCCATCAACAATCAAAGCAAATGCATTTCAAGGTATAGCAGATATAATCAGTCATAGCACAATTATTGCCAAGTTGTTGAAACAAGGTAAGCTAAAAATTGTAGCTGCACAATATGACATTGAAACTGGTGAAATTGAATGGCTCGGCGAGCATCCAAATCAGAAAGCTTTAATAGAGCAGGCGAAAGATCCGGTGCATGGAGAAAACGGCGAGCCTCATGAGACTAGTTTTTTCTCAATTCCCAATTTAATTTATATGCTTATGTTTTTGTTTATTTGTGCGATCGTTGTTGGTATAATTTTATTTGTAGCAGCACGCAAAGTAAAATATGCAAGCAGTGGAGATGACGAATAGACAAAAATGTGACAATAAGAAGAATACAAGGATTGAATTATTAACAAGTTCAATCCTTTTTTTAAATAAAAAAGAAGCAGCCCTTTTGAGGCTGCCACTTCTAAACGAATAAAGTAAAAAAGATTATTCTTCAGCTTGCGATTTTTTGTAAGCTTCGATAAGATCGGCTTGAACGTTAGGCGGAACAGCCTGATATTCAGAGAATGAAGATGAGAAAGTAGCTCTAGCTTGAGTCATAGATCTCAAAGCAGTAGCATATTTATCAAGTTCAGCCAAAGGCATACGAGCTTTGATCACCTGATAGCGACCTTCAGCTTCGATACCAAGAATCATACCACGGCGTGAAGGCAAATCGCTCATAACATCACCAACGAAATCTTCAGGAACTTTAACTTCTAGGTTGTAGATAGGTTCGAGAATTTTAGGAGCAGCTTGAACGAAAGTATCTTTGAAAGCCATCATAGCAGCAGTTTTGAAAGCAGCTTCGTTTGAGTCTACCGGGTGCATCTTACCATCGAAAATAGAAACTCTAATATCGCGAACATAAGAGCCAGTGAGCGGACCAAATTGCATTTTATCCATAATACCTTTCAAGATAGCAGGCATAAAGCGAGCATCGATAACACCACCGACGATACAGTTGTAATAATCAAGCTTGCCACCCCAATCTAATTTAATAGTATCACGACCGCGAACAGTCAAACCATCTGGATCAGGCATACCTTCGAAAGCAGGTTCAATCAACATGTGAACTTCAGCGAATTGCCCTGCACCACCAGATTGTTTTTTATGGCGATACATACCGCGAGCAGCTTTTTGAATAGTTTCGCGATAAGGCACGCGAGGCTCGACGTATTCAGCTTCTACTTTATATCTATTTAAAAGGCGCCATTTAATAGTTGACAAATGGAGCTCGCCTTGGCTATAAAGGATAGCTTGGCGCAATTCTTGGGAGTGTTCGATAACAACAGTTGGATCTTCTTGGTGCAAGTTATGCAAGCTCATACCAACTTTTTCTTCTTCGCCGCGAGTCTTAGGCACAACAGCAGTACGCATTTTTGGATTAGGGTACTGGATTTTAGCATAAGAAACATTGAAGTTCTTTTCGTGTAAAGTATCATTAATATGAGTATTTTTCAATTTAACAGTAGCAGCGATATCGCCAGCAAGAACTTGAGGCATTTCGACGCGTTTTTTGCCACAAATTGAGAAAACTTGACCAAATCTTTCGCCTTGACCATTTCTTTCGACCAACAAGTCTAAACCAGAAGCCAATTTACCGGTATTAACACGGAAATAGGTCATTTCGCCGAGTTTAGCATCTGAAAACATTTTATAAACGAAAAGAGAAACAGGAGCGTTTTCATCGCATTTAACTTCTTTAGATCCTTCTTCAACCAAGAGAGGCAATTCGGAAGGATTTGGCATATAATCAACGATAAAATCGAGAACATTAGCCACACCACCAACGTTTTTGCCGGAAGCGCAGAAAATAGGGAAGAGCATTCTGTTGCGTATAGCTATTTTCAAACCAGCTTTTACGTCATCATCAGACAAATCGCCATCTTCGAAGTATTTATTCATCAAGTTTTCATCGCTTTCAGCGATAGATTCGATGAATTCATTACGAATAGAATCTGCATTAGATTTAAGATCTGCAGGAATATCAGACTCAGTAACGTTGCCATCAGCATCGTAAGTGAGCATTTTCATTTTTAGAATATTGACTACTGAATTGAATCCAGCACCAGTTTTAACCGGGAATTCAATAAGTTTGGCAGAACCGCCGAATTGAGATTTAATATCATCAATTGTCTTATCCCAATTAGCTTGGTCAACATCTAATTTATTAACAACAATCAAGGCAGCTTTTTGCAATTTAGCAGCATAAGCCCAACCCAATTCCGCACCAACTTCGACGCCGTTTTGAGCGTTGAGAACAACTGCTACAGAGTCTACTACTTGGATTGGAGCAAAGATTTCGCCGACATAATCATCATAGCCGGGGCAATCTATAATATTGATTTTTGTATCTCTATATTCTGTAAATAAAGGTGATGAGAAAACAGATGAACCGCGTTCTTGTTCTATATCATAGAAGTCTGAAGTTGTATTTCTATCTTCGACAGTACCACGTCTGTTTATAACACCAGTTTTGAACAATAAAGATTCACTATATGTTGTTTTGCCGGAACCGGCATGACCAATTAAGGCAATATTCCTTATGCTTTTTGAATCGTAAACTTTCATGCAATTTACTCCATAAAAAAATATTTTATGTTTAAAATCAGTTAATTTTCAATTTCACAGAATTATAATTTATTGAAATAATTGGAAATTTCTAAACATTTTTTTTCAAAATTGAAAAATTTTTTTTGAAAGTTTGGATTTTTCTATAAACTGCTAATTTTTAACGAAATTAATAAATTGTAATTCAAAAAAAAGGATTTGATATATTAAATGTATTTTGTAGATTGTTTATAATGTTGTTTATTTTCTATAATTTTCATTATAAATATTTACTAGTTTATGAGGTTTTTTTATGACTAAGACCATGTCAATTCTCATTCTATTTCTTTTGACTTATCAAATCTCTTATGCCTCTGAAATAAAAGTCAGTGCTAAAATTGATTTTGCAAAATTCTACTTAAATGGAGCAGTGTTGCATCATAGTGCTAAGTTGAAATTAGATAATGGTGTACATGATTTGATTGTTAGAAATCTAGTGCCTAATAATGATAAAAACTTGCAAGTGTTTTTTGATAATTCTGATATTAGTATTATATCAATGAATCAGTTGGACAGCAAAAACGACAAAGAATATCAAAGCAATTTGCAAAGATTAAATGATTCTATTGCTATTATTAATGAAAAAATATCTCTATTAGATGCTGAAATTGAGATTATTGATGCTGATGTTGACTTTTTGAATAGCAATAAAGTGATTTCAGGCAAAGATAAGCTGATTAGTTCGAAAGAATTTAAATTGTATGTTGATTATTATTCTAACCAGCACTTGGTACTGAAGAAAAAGAAACTGGAATTATTGAAACTATCAAATTCTCTAAAATCAATTTTATCAAATTTGAGAGCTGAAATAAGAGCTTATAATTATAGTAATTTAAACAGTAACTATTTGATTAAAGTTCAAGTCTTAAAGAAATGCGAGACAGAAATAAAATTGAAGTATTATGTGGCAGATGCTTCTTGGTATCCAAATTATGAAATGAGATATGATTCAAAAAAAGGGATAATGAAATACATTGCTAAAGCAAATATTGTTCAAAAATCAGGTGTAGATTGGACAAATATCGGGGTAATACTTAGCTCGAAAGAAATAAAAAATACAACTTTACCTAGCATTAGCAGGATGAAAGTGTTTTTTTTTGAAGCAAATAGCAATTATAATAAAGGTTCTTCTTCTCTTGATATGATTATTGGAACAGCTATTGGTGTATCTCGCCAAGGTTCAGGGTTTTCTATAAATGAATCTGATAATTATACTTTTAAAGAAATCGAGAATAAAGTTGTTTTTGATAATCAGGTTGAATTTGAATCTGACCAAAAATACGATATTTTAAGTGGAATTGCGCAATCTACTATTATAATTGACTCGAAAGATATTGAAAGTCGAATTGAATACTATGCTTTACCAATAAAAAGCAATGACGTTTTTAGAGTGGCATATTTAAATAAAGAAAATTTAAAAATTATAAATAATTCGCAGGTTGATTTCTATATTGATGCAATGTATTTTGGTAAAACAAATATCGATAAAGATAATTTTTCGGATGAAATAAAAATTTCGCTTGGTGTAGTTGAAGATCTTGCTGTGGATATAATAGATAATGTAAAAAATGATGAAGATATAATGTTGGTTTCTAAGAAGGAAAGTACTTTAAAATATAAAATAAGAATAAAAAATAATAAGAAAGAAGCTGTTAACATTATAGTCGAAGATCTGATTCCAATTTCAGAAACCGACGAAATCGAAGTTGAACTTAAAGTCAATAAAACTGATTATGATAAATATGATGAAATTAATGGATTGATAAGTAGAAATATTAAATTAAATCCTGGAGAAACGAAATTAATTGATTGTGCCTACTCTATAAAATATCCAGATAAAAAAGGTATCGTAATCAAGTAATATCTTTACTTTGATTAGACTAATAATAGATTATTATTCAATAAGATATAGAAACATATAAATAACACACCACAAATAATCACGGTGTGTTTTTTATTTAATCAGCAGAGTAGGTTTAAATAAAATAATTGATATTTATGCCTGCTCTTATTAGATTTGTATATTAAAGTAAAGCAAAAGGAAAATAATGGCAGGTTTATATTTTGCTGATAGAATAGCATCGATGGGTACTTCGATTTTCGCTTCGATGAGTAAAATGGCATTCGAATACAAAGCGGTCAATTTAGGGCAGGGATTTCCGGATTTTGATGGTCCTGAATGGATTATGGATGAAGCTTATAAAGCTATGAAAACTGGTAAAAATCAATATGCTCCCTCGCCTGGAATTCATTCTTTGAGAACTAATCTTGCATCTTTATATAATAGAATATATGGTTTAGACTGGAAAGCAGAAAATGTTACCATTTGTGCAGGTGCAACTGAGGCTTTGTATTCTACGATAATGGCTTTTATTAATCCCGGCGATGAAGTGATTATTTTCGAGCCATTCTATGATGGTTATTTTGCTGATATTACTTTAGCCGGTGGAATAGCTGTACCAGTCACTCTTCATAAACCTAATTTCAAGTTTGATTATGATGATTTGGCTTCAAAAATAACAAGCAAGACAAAAATGATTATCATCAATACTCCACATAATCCATGCGGAAAAATTTTTGATAGAGAAGAATTAGAATTTATTGCAGAAATTGCTCGGAAACATGATTTATTAGTATTGAGTGATGAGGTTTATGAGTTTTTACTGTTTGATGACTCTGTGCATATTCCTATATCATCAATTCAAGGCATGAGAGATAGAACAATTACTATTTCGTCTTCTGGCAAGACTTTTGGCATGACCGGATGGAAAGTTGGATATGCAATAGCATGCGAAAAGCTTACTCAGTCTATCCAAAAAGTACATCAATGGACTACTTTTGCAGTTAATACTCCTGGGCAGCATGCAATGGCATTCGCTTTTGCAAATATTGATGAGTATTTGCCAAGTTTTAGAGCCACATATTTGGAAAAGAGGGATTTGATTTACAATGAATTATTGAAAACAAAGTTTAAGCCTCATCTACCCAATGGAACATATTTTATTATGGTAGATATTCCCGAAGGTTTATATCATGATGATGTGCATTGCTGCACAGAACTTACTCAAAAATATGGAGTAGCAACTATTCCTCCATCAGTTTTTTATATAAGTTCAGACGAAGGAAAATCTATGCTCAGACTATGTTTTGCAAAGCAAAACGATACCATAATAGAAGGTATTTCGCGAATGGCAAAGGTATAGAAGAGTGACTCGCGAAGAAAAATATATGTCTATTGCATTGAAATATGCAAATAAATCTTTGCTTGCTGGGGATGTGCCAATTGGGGCAATTATCGTCTTCAATGATAAAATTATCGGAAGAGGATATAACAAAGTAGAAAAATTGAAGAATCCAACAGCACATGCCGAAATAATAGCAATAGAGCAGGCAGCAAAGAAAATAGACTATAAGCATCTTTTGGAGTGTGAATTGTATGTAACATTAGAACCATGCTCGATGTGTGCCGGTGCTATTGTTTTAGCAAGGTTAAAGAAGATATATATTGGTGCAAGAGATCCCAAAACAGGTGCATGTGGCAGTCTATATAATATTATAAATGACAATAGACTAAATCATAGATGTGAGATTGAATATTCCGTACTTGAAAATGAGTGCAGCACAATAATAAAAGGTTTTTTCTCAGAATTAAGAAAGAAAAAAAATGCAAAATAACGATAAATTAGAGCCAGGATTATACTTAGTTCCTACTCCACTTGGAAATTTGGAGGATATAACATTGCGTGCTCTTAGAATTTTGAGGAATGCCGATATAATTGCATGCGAAGACACAAGGCATACCGGAAATTTATTAAAACTATTGGATATTCATGCAAAGCAAGTTATTAGTTATCACGATCATAATGAAGCTCAAAAAGCCGATTATCTAATATCGATGATATTAGAAGGCAAATCATTGGCTTTGGTTAGTGATGCCGGTAGCCCTGCAATCTCTGATCCGGGATATAGATTAGTGGATTCAGCAATAAAGTCTGATGTAAAGATTGTGCCTCTTCCTGGTCCGACAGCGTTTGTACCTGCACTGATAGCAAGCGGACTACCTGTGCATAAATTTACATTTGTTGGATTTCCACCGCAAAAAAAGGGCAGAAAAACTTTTATGGAAGAAGTGATGGCTCTCGAATCAACAATAATTATGTATGAATCACCGTATAGAATTGAAAAGCTGGTGCAAGAAATTGCAGAATATGGCGGAAAGGACCGAAAAGTCTGTATAGCAAGGGAAATTAGTAAAATTTATGAAGAATTTATCAGAGCTAGTGCGCAGGAACTAATAGAATTATTTAAAAGCAAGACAAATTTAAAGGGCGAGTTTGTTGTACTCGTCGAAGGAATAGATAAAAGGAAATAATATGTTTATTACATTCGAAGGTATTGATGGCTGTGGCAAAACTACTCAACTACAATTACTTAAAGAATATTTGGAAGACAAAGGATATCAAGTAGTAATGATTCGCGAGCCCGGAGGAACTGATTTTTCGGAAAAAATCAGGGATATATTATTGTATTCAAAAGATAATATAAGTCCAATTGCTGAACTAATGTTATTTGAATCTGCTCGGGCAAATTTAGTAGAAAATGTAATAAAGCCTGCATTAGCAGAAGGCAAAATTGTATTGAGCGATAGATTTTATGATTCGACAACTGCTTATCAGGGATATGGAAGAGGTTTAGATTTAGAAAAAGTAAAATCATGTAATATATTTGCTACAAATGGTTTGAAACCAGATTTGACATTTTATCTGGAAGTGCCATTGAATATAGCGCATACAAGATCTCATAAACGAGTATACGATAGAATAGAATCAGCCGGTGATAATTTTTTCCAAAGGGTAATAGATGGTTTTAGGGCAATAGCCGAATCAGAACCAGAAAGGTTTGTGATAATTGATAGTACCGACGAACTAGAAGTAACCAGGCAGAGAATATTAGAAGAAATCATGAAAAGAATATAGAAAAACAGCTGCTTAGGAGCAGCTGTTTTTGTAATAATTTATTTTTTTTCTGGGCGCATTTGCGGGAAGAACAACACGTCGCGAATAGAAGTTTCGCCAGTAAGCATCATAACCAATCTATCGATACCAATACCAAGACCGGCAGTAGGTGGCATACCAACTTCGAGAGCATACAAGAAGTCTTCATCCAAAATCATAGCTTCTTCGTCGCCAGCAGCACGATTAAGAGCTTGTTCTTCCAATCTTTGGCGTTGGTCTCTCGGATCGTTCAATTCAGAGAAGGCATTAGCCAATTCTTTACCGCATACAAACAATTCAAATCTTTCAACCAATCCATCTTCGTTGCGATGTTTTTTGGCAAGCGGAGACATTTCGAGAGGATAATCGATAACGAAAGTAGGTTGAATCAAATGATGTTCGACTTTAGCACCAAAGATTTCATCCAAAATCTTCATAGAACTAGCATTAGATTCGACATCGACATTAATGCTTTTAGCAGCGGCAAGAAGTTCTTCTCTATTTTTACCTTTCAAGTCCAAACCGGTATGTTCTTTGAAAAGATCAAACATTTTAGCTCTTCTGAAAGGTTTTTGAAGAGAAATATTATGCCCATCATATTCAACTTCGTGAGTACCATTGATAGTAAAAGCAAGATTGCTAATAAGATCTTCGGTCATTTCCATCATCCAGTTGTAGTCTTTATAAGCAACATAAATTTCCATAGCAGTAAATTCAGGATTATGAGTTTTGTCCATACCTTCGTTACGGAAATTTTTGCTAATTTCGAAAACGCCTTCAAAACCACCTACAATAAGGCGTTTGAGGTATAATTCATCAGCAATGCGAAGATATAAAGGAATATCTAAGGCATTGTGGTGAGTAATAAACGGACGAGCAGAAGCGCCACCATAAATAGGTTGAAGAATAGGAGTTTCTACTTCGAGCCAGCCTTGAGCTTCAAAATAATTTCTCATAAAAGAAATAATTTTTGAGCGTTTGAAGAAAGTTTTTTTAACTTCAGGATTAACAATTAAATCGACATAACGGCGGCGATATCTTAATTCTTTATCAGCGAAAGCATCATAAACAATTTTATTGCCTTGTTCATCAATTTCTTCTTTCACAACCGGGAGGTTGCGAAGAGATTTGCAAAGAAGCACAACTGATTTGGCATGAACAGAAACTTCGCCAGTTTTGGTACGGAAGCCATAACCATCGATACCAATAATATCGCCAATATCAAGCAGTTTTAAATTTTCATAAAAATCAGGCAATTCATCTTTTTTGAGATAAACTTGAATTTTACCTGTTTGATCAGAGATATGGAAAAAGCTCGCTTTGCCCATGCGGCGAATACTCATAATTCTGCCAGCCACAGCCACTGAAGCAAATTCTTCTGGAGCTTCGTCTTTATAATTATTTAATATATTAATTGCATCATGAGTCTTGTTGAAAGAATATGGATAGGCATTAACTCCTGCTTGCTCGAGCAACTCCAATTCTTCCTCACGTCTTAGTTCTTGGTCGTTTTTTAACTCCGCCATTGTATCTCCTTACTAAATTTGAGTTTACATAAGAGTACAAATTTACGGAATTTTTACAGTATTAACAATAAAATATGCTCCTCTTTTTGCTAAACTTGCAAA
>CAZBNQ010000012.1:0-20568 GCA_964493035.1 uncultured Hyphomicrobiales bacterium
ATGGGATACTACAGGTAAGTTAATAAAGAAAATGAATCATGATAATGGTGCAAATGTATTATCTGCTTGTTTCAATCCTAATGGCGATAGAATAATTTCTGCCGGTTCCGATTACAACGTTAATATTTGGGATCTAAACGGAAATATCGTCAAGCAAATTAAAATGAACCAAGTCAGATTTGCATGCTACGACAATTCAGGTTCGAAAATTCTTATTACTGCCAATGACGGTATTGCAAGAATTTATTCAAGCGATGGCACAAAGATAGATGAAATCAATACAAAAGAGCCCGGAGACATGCTTGGCTACTCTAAGCATGGTTCTTTCAATCATGATGGCACTAAAATTTGCGTTACAAATGATATTTACAGACGCACATTAGTCTATGACATACCAAGCAAAAAACGTCTCTATACTCTTTCCCACAATATGGAAAACAAAGATAGTTCCTATATATTAAATTCTGCAAACTTCTTTTATAATAACGACGAAGGAAAAGAATATATTCTTACCTCTGGAATGGATGGAGCTTCTAAACGCTGGATTGCATCTGATGGATCTATACCTAAAGGTAAAGATGGAAAAGATTCACTTCATGTATTTTTAGAGCACAGAAAATCTGTTCAAACTTCGGTATTCAACTTCGATGGTAGCCGATTGCTCACTGCAAGCTGGGATAGCACTGCTAAAATATGGAATCTCAATCATCGTGGATTGCAAATTGACTCCACCGATTGCCCTATTAGAATTAAACGAGCTAAAGCTAAAACACGTGATATTGATTTTGGAGATGTCGTAGTAAACGAAGTTTCTATCAAGACAACTAATGATTTTATTGTCAATTCTCAGGATTTTGCATATAAAATCAGATCTATTGAAATAATCAGTGGCGATACCGATGACTTTGCAGTTTTAAGCGATATTTCTCGTTCTATTGTCTTAGAACCATTTTCGAATCAGGAAATTATAATTAGATTTAAACCAAGCCAAAGTGGTAAAAGACAAATTCGTATCAGAATAATTACTCCTAGCGATACAATCTATTCAAATGTTTTTGGCAATGGTATAGCAGTTGGGCTTGCTGTTAATCCCGGTCTTATTTATTTCGGACAAGTCGAAACTGATGAATTCAAAGATACTACTTTAGTCTCAGTAATCACTAATAAAAGTACTCTAAACTTAACTATTGATTCTATTGCTATTGCTGGTCCTGATACATCTCATTTTGATTTGCTCAATTTAGAAGAGTTTCCACTAACACTAGCCCCGGGACAATCAAAAACTCTTACTTTTAGATTTATACCCGAATCCGAAGGACGCAAAAACTGTGTGATTGAATTGCATCATAATGCCGCAGGCTCGCCGGCTAAATTCAACTTGTTTGGCGAAGGTGTTTCGCCTTATTTTGATACTCTTAAAGTTAAAATTTCTGATATTAGTGGCCAGCCGGGCGACGAAATTGAATTGCCTGTAATCTTAGAATCCAACAAACCTAATTTATTATTAAGTGGTTTGAAATCAATCAACTTCAGATTGAGCTTCAATTCCACTTTATTAGCTCCATTAGATAATTATAATATTGATTTTATTGATAATGATATTAGAACAATTCAATGCAGCTTCCCTTATAATCAAAACCCAAATAAGGAAATTGGCAGAATAAAATTCAAAGTTGCATTAGGTAGTGATACTATCAGCAAACTATTGATTAGTGAACTCGAAACTGTTGGTACTTCAAAACTCTTTGTCAGACCTGAATCTTCATGGTTCAGACTTAACGGTTGGTGCAACGAAGGCGAACCAAGACTATTCGATCCAAATGGCAAATTAAGTATGGATATGGTGAAACCCAATCCTATCGTCCAGTCTTCATTGATAAAAATTGTATTGAGAGAAAGCGGACCTACATCTCTGAAAGTTTATAATTATCTTGGTATTTGTGTAAAAACTTATTTTGATGAAGTCAAAGCAAAAGGCGAATATCAGATTAGTATTGATTCAAGAGATTATTCTGCCGGCAAATATTACTATATACTCGAAACTGTCAATGGAAATATTCAAAAGAGTTTCGAAGTTATCAAATAAATAGAAAAGGGCTGAATCAATAATTTTGTTATTTTTTCAGCCCTTACATTTTTTCGAATTTCTAATAAATTAGTACCAATTTACCATTGTAAAATTTTCTGGTTTATCAATTGTCAAACTTAAGTTGGTAGAGCTTGACTCTATAAAATAATCAAAACCAGTATCACTTCTAACACCTTTAGCAAAAGTCCAGCCATCATTCAATGATGATAGCCATTCAGGATAAGATGACGTATCAGAACCACCCTCTTTAAATATCAAAGCACTATTATTTATTAAACCAATAATTTTTGACTCTAATTCACTTTCATCATTCTCATTATATTTTACTAAACCTTCTTCTACTTTTTGATTTGTCAGTATAATATAAGCAAGAGCAAATTTGTAATTTGAACCATTGAAATGATTTTTTAAATTTTCAGGAATATCTGAATTGAAAAGTATGACAAATCTTCCTTTATTTAAATCAAGATAACCTTTGCCCCAAACATATTCTTTATCACCGTTTTCACCAGTCACAACGGGCCATAAGCAAACTGGTTCACAATTACTATTTAGATTGTACCCAATTCTATTTTCGATTTTGCCCACTATTGCCATTTCAAAATCTTTGTTTTGTACTGCCCAAAATTCTGCACTTTGACCCTCAGAATTTTTAATTATGAATGTACTGTTATCAATATATTCAATAAAAAACTTTTCGGCAACTTTTCCAGTCAAGATAAGTGAGTCCCCACTTGCACTTAAAGTCCATTTTGCAGGTGTTTCAATTCTATATTCCGGGAATAATCCTACCCATTGGAAAGTGCTATCAGAATTAAATAAAGTCTTACTTGGATTGAAGTCATGCGGAGAATCGGTGTTAGCTAATACCCATGCACTACTCGTAAGTATTTGCATTCTTTTTTCTCGATTGCTACCTTCATCAGGTTTTGGATCTACTGAGTTTTCTTTGCATGAAAACATTAAAAAACTAGTTATAATTAGGCTTAAAAGAATTTTTAATTTCATAAAAAAACACCTTTTTAATTAATTAGGATAAAGATTTAATTTAATTATATATAGAAATTGGGGAATAAAATAATATTCCCCAAAAATTCTTCGAAATTTATTTCCAATCCGGAAAACTAAAGTTTTTAGTTGAATCAATTATCATTTCAATATTTATACCAGGAGTATAAGACCAACCATCCTTAGTACCTGAATATAAACCTTTTGCAAAATTCCATCCTTTTCTGAAAGAAATTCCTAACCATTCGGGTTCGACCGATGCAGGCACATCATTGTCCAAATATATTAGCCCTCTATCATTGACCACACCAATTATTGAATTTTCTACATTTTTGTCGTCTACTACGCCTTCGGGATATTCAATTTTAGAAAGGAAAATATAACCCACACCTATATTAAATCCCTGAGGAGAGCTACTCAATGCTGCCTGGCTAGGCAATGAATTCAGCAATACATAAAACCTTTTTCTTTCAACATCGATATTTCCAGATCCCCAAATGTATGAATAGTCTCCATTATTTTGTGAATCTACTAACCAATTAATATGTACTTTATAATCAGATTCAAGTTTAAGATTGAGTTTGTTATTGATTGAACCTACAAGAGCTAATGCATAATCCTTTTTTGCAACACCCCAAAATTCAACCGACTGAAAGTTTTCATCAACCAAAATCAATGTTACTTCATCTATGTATGAAATATAAAATTTGCGTTTTTCTTCACCGGTAATAGTTAAAGAATCACCTGCAGCATTTAATTGCCATGTTCCGCCTTGTTGCATTTGAGGATCGCTAACAAAAAATCGCTTCCACATTATCTTGCCATCAGATTCAAAATTTGTCTGGCTTGGAGACCAATCACTGCCCGAACTAGATTTAGCCAAAATCCAAGACTTTTGACCAATATATTGCATCACTTGTTCTTTTGATATTTTATTATTATCAACCGGATCGACCGAGCTTTCTTTGCATGATATAAAGCCAAGAGATAGAGCTATCAATATGATAACTGTATTAATGATATTAATGTTTTTCATTATAAATTCCCCTTATAGTATCATTCAATCGGCGCGCGCTGCAATATGAATAATTATTTATTGATATGTTAATTATTTTCTTAAAAATTCACGGAAAAACCATAGTTAAAACCAACTTTTCCGGTTTGTTTCAAATTGGTATTGTTCATATAGAATAAGGTAGTTTGCTCAATTCCTGCATTAAATTTCACTCTGGCATCAGGCATCCAAGATAGTCCGGCTTTGGCTTTGACAACAGCACCAGCTTGGCTCCATCCTGCAAATCCACCGAAATATGGCGACACTAAATCCATTATTTTAAAGTCTTCCATATCATACTTGTATGATAATCCGGCACTAAACAAATATGGCGTGTGTGCAAAATTATTATCAGAGTATTTTATATACATTGGAAATACTTCATTATTTATTTCAATGCCAATAAATTGTTTGCTTTCTAATTCATAAAACACAGCTAATGATACATTACTGAATCGGCTGGTTCCATCTTCATTTATCGTTCTGCTAGGCAGATAAAGCAATCCACTTTTCCCATTCAATTCTACTAAAAATCTATGCACTTTGTTTGGTATTACTGATAATGTATTTTCAAAATCCATCAGATTTTTGTTTGCTTCAATGTTTATCCTTTTGTCATCAATTCTAATTACAGGCAAATCTGCAAAATCAATCGTATTAATACTAGAAACCTTATTAGTATTATCATCGAAAGATCGTATATTTTCACTAGATAAACTAATATTATCTCCTGAATTAACTTCTTCTGGTCTTTGAATTTCATTAGCAAAAGAACGTACTATTGCATGATTTTTGTCATTATTCAAATTAGTTCTATCTTCTATTGTATAAGCAGGTTTATTTTCATCAAATAAAATTTTATGAAGAGAACTAATTTCGGATTCAAGTTTTTCAATTTTATTATTATCAGACAATTGAGTATAAGTCAAGACAGATCCTGCACCAATCAAACCTGCAGCAATAAAAGAAGTAAGTTTAGTGCCCAAGAATCCAAAAATACCTTTGCTGGCAGATCCGGCAATAATATTGGAAGCAGATTCAGCGGCTGCAGTACCAACTGCAGCAGCACCTATTGTAGCAAATCCTGCTTTAGAAAAGATAGCATTTGTCAGCTTCAAAGGAGGTTCAGCAAAGTCGGCATCTTTTATAGCAGCATTTCTAATACTTAAAGCATCCTGAAATTCATCAACTAATGAAGCATCCTGACTCAATACTTCAAATAATCTTTTCTTTTCATCGAGACTAGCTTCGCCATCGATAAATAAATCTATTAATTCCGAGTTTGTATATTCAAATTCACTACTCATTGTCTTATTCCTTTCTGGTATCTGCCATATATGGAGCAATTATTTGTCTTAACTTCGATTTTGCCCTTACTACTCTATTTCTGACAGTAGTGAGAGGCACATTAGTCATTTCTGCAATTTCAGCATAAGACAAACCTTCATAGACTTGAAGCACAAAAGCTTCTTTATGTTCGCTTGGTATTAATTCGAGTGCCATTGTAATAATATTTGCCAATTCCATCGATTCTAATGTTTTGTCATAAATTGGAAAATCAATTTCTGATATATCAACAGTATCTTCTTTTCTGCTTTTCTTATAATTGATACATAAGTTGCGCGATATTTTCAGAAGATAACCTAATACGTTTTCAATAATGGCACCAGACTCGGCAGCTTTTAAAAATCTTAGGAAAGTATCTTGGAACACATCATCGGCACTAGAATTTTCGCCGATAAATTTCCGACAGTATATATATACCCTTGATGAATATTTAGAATAGATTTGCTTGAATGCAAATTCTTTTTTGCTTGCATCGTTTGCAATCATTTCTAATAATTCTAAATCGCTATATATTTTTGCTTTTTCCATGTTTCCAAAATAATTTATTTCCTTTACAAAATATAGACAATCTTAAAATTCGTTTTGTTTCACTTATAAAAAAAAAAATCCGATCTATTGATTAGATCGGACTTCGACAACAATATCCAAAGGAGGATTATTTAAGTACTTTGTTTATTGAAGCCATAAAATCTGCTTTTTCTCTTCCACCATCGATTTTTTCCACAATATCTCCACTCATATCGATGATAAATGTTGTTGGTACGTATGGAATACCGCCATAAGCCTGGATAATTTCTTTATTGCCCAACACATTGAAATAATTAATTCCTTTGTCTTTAGCATAATCATATACTTTCTTCAAATTGTCTTCTACACTTCCTCTTTCGAGTGCAATACCAATCACAACAAAATCTTTATCTTTCAATTCATTTGCAATTTCGATGATACCCGGAATTTCTGCACGGCATGGTGGGCACCATGTTCCCCAGAAATTCAAAAATACTATCTTACCTCTTGTATATTCTTTGAATGATACTTCTTTGCCATCTTTCATAAATGTGAACTCTACTGCTCTGTTTTTTTCAGCTTTTCCTACAGTCTTGATTTCACCTACTTTAGTATCATAATCTACTTTTTCAGTATTTGATGCCATTGCTAAACTTTCTGTATTAGCTTGCGCTTCAGGCTTTTTATCGCTCGAACAAGCACTCGAACTTAAACCAACAAATGTTAATAAACCGATTGCCAATGCTTTTTTCATTCCGGCTATCATGCTTTTTTTCTCCATTATTATTTAATAAATATTTTGTTCTTTCATTAACGTTTTTAAATCCACTATATTGCTGCTTGGCAATATTTTGAATTTATTCTTTTATGTATTACGTTAAAAATAAAAAAAAAGTACAAGCTATTCTAACTTTTTTTTTCATATTTGGATAATAAATACTAATAGTTTATATTTTTTAGCTTTAGCTAAAAAATAAAGCTAAAAAAAAATCGCTCATTACACTTTATTAAATTGTTAATTCACAAGGATTGGTATGAAAAGAATATACGCACTTTTCTTTGCATTTAGTTTGTTATCATTAAGCCTTAGTTCATGTGCATCTTTAATGGGAGAAGGAGAGCCTGCTGCTCAAAATGATGCTGTTCCACCACCGGATTATAATCCTATTTTTATTAGAAGCATCAAACCTTATAATCCTAACGATATAAGCAAACCTGCTGTTATTGTTAGTGCTGTCGATGCAAGCTCGCCTAATTTAATCAAAATGAAAGTCAATTTTACTGATAATGATTTATATCATCTCAGTGGTGCTATCCAAGGCAACAACAAAAAAATTTGGTGCGAAATTATTGACTCTATCAATGGAAAAGCAAGAGTTATAAAGAATTTTACTATCGAAGAAATCAGTGAAACTGACGACACTAAAGCTGCAATTGCTATTGTTATGGATCATAGTGGTTCTATGGGCGACGATAGGGCTTCGGTTGTCCAAAATTCTATCGAACCTTTGGTTATGAATAAATTTTCTAACGACATGATGGCACTTATCAAATATGACGATAGAATAGTCACCGAATCTGCTATATCTGCCAGTTCATCTCAATTGCTCACTAGTTTTAAAAAGGATGGATTGCTGGGCTATGGTGGTATGACCGCTATTGCCAACGGTATTCAAGCCGGTATTGACGAACTACGCAAAGTGCCAAATTCATACTCAAAAGCTATTGTTGTCTTTACTGATGGTTGGGATAATAGCTCTACTATTTCAAAATCTGCTATTATCAAAAATGCGAGAGATAATCGTATAAGCATCAATTCTGTTGATTTTGGCAACAACATTAATAAAGATTATATGAAACATTTTTCTGACTCTACTGGTGGTGTCTATCATCATATTTATCGAACTGATGAATTTAAACTTGTTTTCGATGATCTTTATAAAAGAATTAAAAATCATTATTTGATCTCTTTTAAACCTAAAGAATACGGATTGCATAAAATCAAATTAAAACTATGCCTTCCTAAAGATTCTGCTGTTACTTACTTTACTATTGACAATACTCCTGATATTGGTTCTATAGGTACTCTTAGTATCAATTTTGATTTTAATAAAGCTAGTATTCAAAAAGATTCTGAAGATGAAATAGAAAGTATTTTTGGGCTTATGAAAGCTTATCCGGCTATGGTAATCGAACTCCATGGTCATACTGATTCGCTTAATAGCACCGGAGATAAAGATTACAACCTAAAACTTTCTCAAAAAAGAGCTGATGCTGTCAAGCAAGCTTTAGTAAAAAAGGGTATTGATGCTTCTCGAATCCTGACTAAAGGATTTGGTGATACAAAACCTATTGCAGACAATACTAGCGATGAAGGTAGACACAAAAATAGAAGAACTGAGTTTATAATTTTAAAGAAATAAAAATATGCAATTTATTGTTTCTTTTTTGTTGGCAGCTCTGATTATGGAGTTCGTAGCTTGGGCATCGCATAAATATATAATGCATGGGCTGGGATGGGTGCTTCATTCCGATCATCATCGCCAGCCTAAAGGATTCTTTCAGAAAAATGATTGGTTTATTCTGATTTTTGCTATTCCAAGCTGGCTATTGATTATGATTGGTGGATTTAATTCTTCAATCTGGGCTGTCGGCTCTGGGTTTGGTATTGCATTTTATGGGCTGATATATTTTCTTTTTCATGAAGTGCTTATTCATAAACGCTTTCCTGCAATTAGAAAATTTCTTTTCGGCAAAGCCAATGCCTATTTCTATCGTGTTTTGATTAAAGCTCACCACGATCATCATCGTGTTTTAACTAAAGATGGAGCTGTTAGTTTTGGACTGCTTCTTGTCAATCCTAAATATTATAAGCTAATTGAAAAAAAGAACCCTATGCTTAAATAGCACAGGGTTCGGTTCAAAACCATGCTCGTTCGGTTTTAAAATTTATTAATGTTCCGATTTCATCAAATTTGGAATTGAATTTTCGAAAGTATCAATCAAATTATCGACTTTGACATTGATAAAACCTTCAATTGCGAGTGCATCACCAGTCACATAACCTAATTCTGTACAGAATAATCCTGCATCCTGACAAATCTTTCCAAATTCATTCAACTTATCTTGAGCTACTGTAACAACAATACGTGATTGACTTTCGCCAAACAATTCACCAACAGTATTTCCATCGAATTTTACTTTACATCCTAATTTTTTAGATGCTATTGCCATTTCTGCTAAACATATAGCCAAGCCGCCTTCGCTAACGTCGTGCGCAGAATTGACTAATTTTGAATTTATCAATTTCAAAATTACTTTTTGAAGTTTTATTTCTTCATTTAGATCAATTATAGGAGCATTACCAGCAACTTTTGATTCGAAAATCTTCAAATATTCTGAGCCGCCTAATTCTTGACGATTATTACCCAACAAGAAAATTTTATCGGATTCATTTTTGAAATCTAAAGACATAACATTATCCAAGTTTTCGATAATACCGAGCATACCGATAGTAGGAGTTGGATAAATCGCATGTTTTTGCGATTCATTATGGAAGCTCACATTACCACCTGTAACAGGAGTATCCAAAGCACGGCAAGCATCGCCCATACCTCTCACTGCTTCTTTAAACTGCCAATAAACTTCATGATCGTAAGGATTACCAAAGTTCAAGCAATTAGTGATAGCAACTGGTTCGGCACCAACACAAGCCACATTTCTTGCAGCTTCGCATACAGCAGCCATACCACCAGTATAAGGATCTAAATAAGTAAATTTACTATTACAATCAGTTGTTACTGCAATACCTTTGCCGGGCAATTCTTTTAAACGAACAACAGCAGCATCGCCTTTGATATTTACAGTATTAGTTCTTACCTGCGAATCATATTGTTCAAAAATCCATCTTTTCGAAGCAATAGTAGGTGAAGATAATAATTTATAAAATTCTGATTCTTTCGCTTGTCTTGTTCTGATAGGCTCTAAATCAAAAGCACGAGTTTCTTTTAGATATTCAGGTTCTTTAGATTCTCTATCATATTGAGGAGCACCGCCGCCAAGCACTAAGCTATCGGCATCAAGTTCGGCTACATAATTACCATTGCGGTAAATTTTAAGTAAGCCATCATCAGTAACTTCACCAATTTGAGTAATCGGCACATCCCATTTCTTGCAAATTTCAAGAGCTTTAGCTTCCATACCTTTATTAATAATAGCAAGCATACGTTCTTGAGATTCAGAAAGCATAATTTCATAAGCGCTCATATCTTTTTCGCGTAATGGCACTTTATCTAAGTCGATTTTCATACCAACTTTGCCTTTAGCACTCATTTCAGAAGTAGAGCAAGAAATACCCGCCGCACCCATATCTTGAATACCGGCAATCACTCCTGCATCAATTAATTCTAAAGTAGCTTCGAGCAATAATTTTTCTGCAAATGGATCACCAACCTGCACAGTTGGGCGCATATCATCAGTTTTTTCATCAAACTCACGAGAAGCCAATAAAGAAGCACCATGAATACCATCACGACCGGTGCTCGAACCAATAATCATTACTGGATTGCCCGGACCGGTTGCGCCTGCAGAAGCAGTTTTTTTGACATCAACAATACCGACAGCCATAGCATTAACAAGTGGATTATCTTGGTAGCAATTTTCGAAATAAATTTCGCCGCCTACTGTTGGCACACCAAATGAATTACCATAATGGCTAATACCTTCAACCACTCCGCGAAGCAAAAATTTAGTGCGTTTAGAATCCAATTCGCCAAATCTCAATGAATTGAGAGCTGCAATCGGCCTTGCACCCATTGTAAAAATATCGCGTAGAATACCACCTACTCCTGTGGCAGCTCCTTGAAACGGTTCGATTGCTGAAGGGTGATTATGGCTCTCGATTTTGAATGCAATACCATATCCATCGCCTATATCTACCAATCCGGCATTTTCTTCACCGGCTTCGACTAATAGCCTTCCGCCTGATCTTGGCAATGTCTTTAATTGCTTTATTGAATTTTTATATGAGCAGTGCTCGCTCCACATAACAGAATATACACCGATCTCTGTATATGTCGGTATCCTTCCCATTATCTCTACTATTTTATTATATTCATTTTCGGTCAGACCGAGTTCCTTTGCGGTTTCGAGGTTTACTTCCAATTCGCTGTAAAGTTTTTCGGTATCGCTCATTTCAAAATCCTAAAAATGTCAAAATTACTTTGAACAAAAATAACTCTTTTTCGTATAAGAATTGTAAAAATTGATTATAAAAAAAGCACTTGTTGATAAAAAATGATTTCATCTCCCATTTTGTGCCTTTCATTTTCAATTTTTATGCTTTCAAAAACTTATATTATTAAATTTTGTTTAAAAATAATTAGTTTTGTGATACGTTGAAAACTGTTTTGGTTTTGTAAGTTTTGTAATTGGATTGATTTTGAGAAATAGAATTCTTGAACTAGCCGGTTCTTTATTCGCTAAATATGGATTTAAAAACGTTAAAATGGATGATTTGGCAAAAGAACTTGGAATCAGCAAACGTACTTTGTATGAAATTTTTGAGTCGAAAGAAAAACTTTTCTTTTCTATTGTAGAGAAAGAACTCAATAGAATTGAAGGTTTGATGCTTGAAGTAATGTCAAAAATCGAAAATGAAAATGATGATTTAATTCCTCACTTAAATCAACTTTGGGAAATTAATATTGAAACTACCAAAATTTTCACACGCGAGTTTGTTGTTGATATGCGCAAGCATGTGCCCGATGCTTGGATACTTTTCGAAAAGTTTCGTGCCGATTTGCTTCAAGCCAATTTCTATAAAATTGCTGAATCCGGCATTCGAAATGGTGTGTTCAAACCGGATCTAAAATTGGATGTTGTATATTTAATGCATACTAATCTTTTCAATAATATACTCAATCCGGAAACTATTGCCTCGCTTCCTTACTCTCTCAAAGAAGTAATGGAAACTATCAACATGGTGCTTTTTACTGGCGTATTCACCGATTATGCTCGGGAAAGATATGCCCAACAATGTAAGAATAATAATTGTAAGTAATTAATATATTAGGAAAATGATGCGAAACACTATTATCCTTTTGTTTATTGCAATTAGCTCTCTATTTGGTTTGAGCAATTTGAACGCTCAAACTGTTTATACTGTTGATGAAGCTATTCGTACTGCTCTATCCAACAATCAAGAGACCAAAATTGCTGTCAAAGAAGTTGATCGTGCCAAAGCTGCTGTAGACCAAGCTTTTGGCTATGCTTTGCCAAACGTCAACTTTTCATCAAGCTATTCGCGATTTCTTTCCAAACCGAAAACTCCTTTTCCGGATTTCGGTGCTTTATTGGGAAATATGACTTATGATCTCCTTTTCAAAGAAAAACTTTTGGAATATGATGAATCTAAATTTAAACCTATGGCTACTTCTTTGCAATCATTTGCTCAGACTAATAATTTTGAAGCCAAAGCTGAAGTAACACAAACCCTTTTCAGCTCTGCTGTATTTAGAGGTATTGGTGCTTCTGAAATTTATTTAGAAACATCAAAATTATCTTTGAAAGCAAATATTTCGAAAACAATTTTAAATGTTAAAAAAGCTTTCCACACTGTGTTATTGACTAAATCTCTTTATGAAATTACTAAATCCAGCCTAGAAAATGGAGAAAAGAATCTGAGCAACGTCCGAGCTCTCAAAGCTCAAGGCTTAGTTTCTGAATATGACGCTCTTCAAGCCGAAGTGCAAGTTGAAAATATTCGCCCTGTTGTGCTCCAAATGGAAAACAATTTGAAAATGGCTAAAGAAGGGTTGAGAATTTCTATGGGACTTAGTGGTAATGAAGATTTCGATGTTAATGGAGAATTAAATTTCTCTGAAGAACAAATACCCGAAATTGAAAAAATTCAGAATTATGCTTTCGATTCTAATTGGGACATTCGCTCTCTAGAAAGCAAAGCAAAAATCGATAAAGAAATGATCGAACTTGATAGATCTGAGTATTGGCCCACTATTGTTGCTTTTGGCAATTATACTTATTCCGGCTCTTCCAATAATTTCAATTTCCAGACTTATTCAAGCTCTATTATTGGACTATCCTTGTCTATTAATTTGTTTAGCGGTATGCAGACTAATGCTAAAGTGCAGCAATCTACTATTAATGCTGAAAAAACTATCGATCAGCTCTCTTTGCTCAAAAATTCTGTTGCTATGCAGATCAAACAACAAATTAATGAGATTAATAGAATAAAAAGCAATATTAAAGCTCAAGAGCGCAATATCAGCCTTGCTCAAAAAGGATATGAACTTGCTACTCTAAGATATAAAGAAGGTACTGGCAACCAATTGGAAATCCAAAACGCCGATTTGTCGCTCAGACTAGCCAAAACAAATTTAATTCAGTCATATCATGAATATATGAATTCCAAAGCAGAACTTGATGCACTTACTGGTAATATCAATTCTGAATATATTCAGATATTTAGTAATAGATTAGATAAGTAATAATAATATAAATGGAGTGATTTTAAAATGTTAAAGAGACAATCCAAAATACCAGCTGCTTTTGCAATTACTTTGATTGCAATCGGTTCTATGTTTGTTTCTTCATGCCAAAAGAAGATCGAACCAGGCAAAAGTATTGAACAAATAAGAGCTGAAGATGGCGTACCTATTCGTATTAAACAAATTGATATTAATGAATTTGATAAAAATTTGACTTTCTTCGCTACTTTATCTGGAGTTAAAGAAACTATTCAAAAATCTATTCTTGCAGATAAAATTGTTAAGATTAGAGCCAAAGTTGGTGATAATGTTCGCGAAGGACAATCCATTGTCGAATTTCCTAAAGATAATCCGACAATTCAATTCGACCAAGCAAAGCTTGCTTATGATAATTCTAAAAAAACATACGAAAGAATGAAAGAATTGCTCAAAGCTGGCGAAACTTCGCAACAAAATTTCGATAATGCCGAAACTCAATACTTAGTAAATAAAAGAAATTGGGAATCTCTTCATAAAATGATTTATATTGAGTCTCCTTTTTCAGGTACTATCGTCAATATGAAAGTCAAAGAAGGCGACCAAGTTGGTGGCAATCAAGACTTATTCACTGTAGCTGTAATGAACAAAGTAATTGCTAAAGTTTGGGTTACTGCTACTGAAGTAGCTTATATACGCAATGGTATGACTGCTACTATGAAAATTAACGGCAAAGAATATACAGGAAAGGTATCTTTGGTTTCTTTAGGTATGGATATGGAAAAAAGAGCTTTTGCTGTTGAAATCACTTTCGACAATGCAAAACGCGAACTTAAAAGCGGTATGACCAGCGATATTAAAATCAATGCTTATCGCAATTCTAAAGCAATCATGGTGCCACGCAATGTTATCGTAAAAGATGGTGATAATAAATACATATTCGTCGAAAATAACGGTAAAGTGGAACGCAGAGTTATAGAAACCGGTCTCGAAAGCGGTATCAATGTAGAAGTGACTAAAGGTATTCAAGCTGGCGACAAAGTCGTTATCGAAGGTATTGCATTGCTTCGCGACGGTATAAAAGTAAAAGTGATTCAATAAGGTGATATATGAAAATAGCAAACACTTCAGTTAATAGACCAATTATGATGAGTGTGATTATTCTCGTATTCGTCCTATTTGGTGGATTAGCTTATTTTAATTTGACATTAAACTCTATGCCTGATGTTCAGATTCCTTTCGTTACTGTTTCTTGCGTCTATCCAGGCGCAGGCCCGAAAGAAATCGAAACTCAGATTACTAAAAAAATTGAAGATGCGGTATCTACTATCGCTAAAATTAAAACTTTAGATTCCTACTCTTTGGAAGGCGTTGCTATCATTATTATGCAATTTGAGATCGGTAAAGATGTCGATATTGCTAATCAGGAAGTTAAAGATAAAATCGATGCTATTATTAGCGAACTCCCTAAAGATGCTGAAAAACCTATTATCCAAAAAGTGGACTTGCAGGCTTTCCCTGTGGTTGATGTGGTTTTGAGTGGCGATGCCGATCCTCGCGATCTATATAAAGTTGCTGATAGAACTCTTAGAGATAGATTTTCCCAAATCGATGGTGTAGCTAAAGTTAATATCGTCGGCGGGCAAGAACGCGAAATTCAAGTTAGACTTGACAACAAAACTGTTTTCGAAAATGCTATATCTCTGCCTCAGCTTGTTGGTATCCTTCAAGCTAATAATATTGATATTCCAGGTGGTTATTTCAAGCTCGAAGGTCAGGAATATACTGTTCGTCTTCAAGGTCAATATTCAAATCCTGAAACAATTAAGAATTTGAATATTCCTACCGCTGGCGGACTTAGAAAACTCGAGCAATTAGGTTTTGTTTACGACGCTGGAAAAGACGTTAGAGAAAGAGCTGTTTATTTTGATAATAAAACAAAAACAAGAAAAGATAATGTGATTAGATTAGGTATTGTCAAATCTACCGAAGGTAACGTTGTTAATGTTGCTAATGCTGTCAAAGAAGCATTGCCTGAAATCGAAAAAACACTGCCCAAAGGTATGAAACTCGAAATGGTTAAAGACGAATCCTTATTTATTAAGAGTTCTGTCGATGATGCTTTGAGTAATATTTATCTTGGTGTTATTCTTACTGGTTTGGTACTTTTGCTCTTCCTTCATAATATTAGAACAACCCTGATTGTTGCTCTTGCTATGCCTACTTCTATCATTTCTACTTTCTGGCTTATGGACTTGTCAGGATTTTCCATTAATACTATGACTCTGATGGGAATTTCTATCTCGGTCGGTGTGTTAGTAACCAACTCGGTAGTTGTGATCGAAAATATATTTAGATATAAAGAATTGGGCTATAACAACAAGGATTCAGCATCGCAAGGTACTGACGAAATTGTTGTGGCTGTGCTTGCCGGTACTCTGACCAACATAGTGGTGTTTGTTCCGCTCGCTCAGATGAGCTCAATGATTGGTTTATTCTTTAGAGAATTTGCTCTTACAGTAACTTATGCTACATTGTTCTCATTGTTAGTTTCATTTACTGTTACTCCTATGCTTTCTGCTCTTATTTTGCCTCAAAAAATTAAAATGGGCAGAATTAGTATGTTTATTGAAAACAATTGGGCAAAAATTGAAAGATTATATGCTGCTACACTTTCTTGGGTGTTAGGTGGCAAAATCAGAGCTTTCTCTGTTGTTGCTGGATCATTTCTTCTTATGATCGCTTCATTTATTGTAATGGGACCTAAAATCGGTTTTGAAAACTTTCCTATAGTTGACGATGGTAATATTCGTATATCAGTCGAGCTTCCGGAAGGTTTCAACCTCGATGAGTCTGCTAAAGTATTAGCTCAAATTGAACGTAGAGTTACTCAACACAAAGAAGTTGTACAAACTCTTACTTCCTTGGGTTTGGTTGGCGATTTGGACAAAGGTACTAACCTTGCAGCCATGGACGTCAAATTAATTGATGCCAACATGCGAGATAAGCATATTCAAGAATGGATGAGCCAATTTATTCAAGAACTTGCTGATATTCCTAATGCTAAAATCAAAGTTGACTTTGCTAATACTACCGGCGGTCCTGGTTCTCCAGTCGAATTTTATCTTTTAGGCAATGATGTCGATAAGCTCGAAGAAATTAAAAATAAACTTGTACCAAGACTTCAAACAATTAATGGATTGGTAAACTTCGATAATACATCACGTTCGGGTAAACCAGAAATCACAGTTTTCCCATATCGTGATAAAATTGCAGAAGCTGGATTGACCGTTACTGATGTTGCTATGACTTTGCGCGCGTCAATGGAAGGTTTGATTTCTTCTCAATATCGCGAATTAGGCGAAGAATATGATATAAAAGTTAATTTGACTGATGATTCTTATAATACACCTGAAAAAGTAGGCAATATCACAGTTGCTTCTCCTACGGGTACTTATAGATTGGCTCAATTAGCTGATATTAAATTTACAACCGGTTATACTAAGATTTTACATAGAGATAAGTATAAAGCAATTAAATTCACTGGTGCTCCTGCAGCAGGCGTTCCTTTAGGAAATGTGACAAGCGAAATTGAAAAACGCATTGCTGAAATAAAAATGCCTCCAGGCTATATGATTAAATGGGGTGGTGATGCTGAAATGATGCAAGAAACTGGTGCTGATATGGCTAGAGCATTCTTATTAGCTGTTATTCTAACTTACCTATTGCTTGCTGCTTTGCTCGAAAGTATTATTCAACCATTTATTATTATGACTACTTTGCCACTTTCATTTATTGGTATCGTTTGGGCTCTATTCTTTAGCGGTGCTACTATGAATACTATATCTATGCTTGCTGTGGTTATGATTATTGGTATCGTTGTTAATAATGCTATTCTACTTCTTGACTATTCTAATCAACTTATTCGAGAAGAAGGACTTTCAAGAAAAGATGCTTTGATAAAAGCTTCTCCTGTAAAACTTAAACCACAGATTATGGCTTCTTTGGCTATTATTCTTGGTATGCTTCCTATGGCTTTGGGTATGGGCGATTTCGGCAAAGAAATTCGTACTCCTCTTGGAGTTGTTAGTGCCGGTGGGCTTTTAGCTTCTACTTTTTTGACTATCTATATTATTCCTGCTGCTGATTTTCTAAATGGCAAGTTGATGGATGGTATTAAAAGAATATTCAAAGGCAAACCTACTACTAATCAGGATATTATTCCTAAAGACAGTCTATAATATTTACAAAGTGTATTAATAAACATGGCTGCTACAAAATCTTGAAGCAGCCATGTTTTTTTATATTTGAATTAAAATACTCGTTTATTCAATTTATGAACAAACCACTCAAGCATCTTTGTATATTCATTATCAGGTAATAATTTCAAACTTTCGAGACCTTTGTTGAAATAATCATCCACAGCATTTTGTGCAATCTCATAAATTCCTAATCTTTGGAAAAGTTCTTGGAACTTATTCACATAAGTTTCGTTCAATCCATGAGAATTTAGATATAAATCTAATAATTCAATATCTGATTTTTCGCTTGCAATTTCTTTTGCTTTGATTATCAAATATGTTTTCTTACCTTCAATAATATCCTGACCAATTTTCTTACCAAATTTCAATTGATCTGCAGACATATCCAATATATCATCTTGCACTTGAAATGCTAAGCCAACATTAATCGCATAATCATCTAAAGCTTTTAATTGTTCTGGATTGGCATTTGCAATATTAGCACCCATCAAAACACAAGCTTCGAGTAGTCTCGAAGTCTTTTGTGTAATCATCGAGATATATTCATCCAAACTAACATCATTTCTTTCGCCAAATTCCATATCATAAACTTGCCCTTCGCACACTTCAATCAGCGCATTAGAGAAAATCTCCAAAATATCCTTTGTGCGAGGATGCTCACTACCAAATGGAAGCAAAGTATAAGCATAACCAACCATCATATCGCCTGTAAGTATAGCAATTGAATCGTTCCATTTCATGTGAACAGTGGGGCGGTTTCTTCTAATTGGGGATTTGTCCATAATATCATCATGAACAAGAGTGAAATTATGCAAAATTTCGATAGCCACACCACAGTTCAAAGCAGAAATTGGATCTGCACCAATCGCTCCGGCAGCTACCATTGTTAGAATAGGTCTGATTCTTTTTCCTCCGGCTTCCATGATATAAGAAAATGGCTCATAGAGGCTTTTGGGTTCCTTAATCCTAATGTAATCCTTAATTTTGTTCTCGACTAACTCTTGTAAAGAAGTAAACTTCTCATCAAAATTCATAGAATTTCCTTTATAACACCCTAAAAATTATTTCGTATATAATATTTGCCAGGCAATTGCCTGACATAAGATTTAAATTCTAATTCAAGCAATTTAACAAGAATATTTGAAATATCCATTCCGGTTTTCTCAAAAATTTCATCAATCTGCATTGGTTCGTCGCCAATCGAATCAAAAATTATTTTTTCTTCTTCGCTTGAAAAATTCAAAGACTCTTTGTTTATAAATATATTATTTGATTTCATCAATCCAATATCTTTAAGTAATGATTCAGGAGAAATTGCCAGAGCAGCTATATTCTCGTGTATCAAATGATTGCAACCTGCACTTTTACGACTTGAAATATTGCCTGGAATTGCAAAAACTTCTCTTCCCTGATCTGCAGCAAATCTTGCAGTAATCATCGAACCACCCTTAATATCGCTTTCCACTACTAAAGTAGCAATCGAAACTCCACTAATTATTCTGTTTCTTTGCGGAAAATATCCTGGCTTAGCTTTGATTCCACACCTATATTCTGATATTATTGCTCCATCATTATCAACAATCTCATCAGCTAATTTCTGCGAATAGTGTGGGCTTATCTCATCTATTCCACTTGCAATCACAGCATAAGTCGTGCCCGATGCCTTGATTGAATATGTATGTGCAATTGTGTCTATTCCATAAGCTAAACCACTAACTATATTAAGATCATGTATAGCAAATGCCGAAGCAAAATTTTCAGCATTAATTTTTCCATAGTTTGTGCAATGCCTAGTTCCTACTATTGAAATATTTTTTTTGTTTATGATTTTCCCTTTAATATAGAGAAAAGTTGGGGGTGATGCTATCGATTTTAATAAATCAGGATAATCTTTATCCCAAATACTCAATAATTTTACATCTGACTTATCCATAAGTTCAATCTGCTCATCAGCTAGAAGTTTTATTCTTTTCCAAGGATTGTCGAATAATCCTCCAAGTGAATTTCTTTCTTCGACAGATGCAGGCATATTCTTGCAATAATCATTCAAATCAAGATTTTGCTCAACAACTTCTTTCATTTGAGCATAGCTTATTCCCTTTAGAAAAGACAACATTATTAAGTCATGATTCGACCATCTGATTGTTTGATTGATTTTCATTGGTTCTACTCAATTTATGTAATAAAATTGCAGAACTAGCTGCAACGTTTATCGAATTTACAGAGCTATTAATAGGAATATGAACTATCTGGTCGCTTATATCCAGTATTTTGCCTTCAATCCCATTTCCTTCCGAACCAAAAATCAAACAAAACTTATCAGTTGAATTTATCCCATCAATATCTATAGATCTATCACAAATTTCTGCCGAAATAATATAATACCCCATAGATTTCAATCTTTGAATCTCTTCTTGCAAATCAACATTCTTCCTTACTTTCATATCGACAATATTGCCCATAGATACCCTAACTGCTCTTCTCAAAAATGGAGACGAGCACTTATTGTCGCATATCAATCCAAAAGTATCAAATGCAGCAGCATTCCTAACTATTGCACCAACGTTTTCGGAATTCACAATTCCATTTAGTGCTACTATCCGCTTGGGCATCTTTGCTGTTTCAGTGTTTTCGGGGATCTTTGCTATAGCTAAAGAATGAGAATGAAGTTTAAATCCAACTATTTCATTCATCAAGCCTTTTTCGGATATATATATTTGGTCTGAATTTATTCTTGAGTTTTTAATAAATGTAACATAATTATTTACTAATTCATCGCAAGTAAATATGCTTATAATTTCAGAATTTGAGTTTAGT